>NZ_JACAQC010000011.1:0-288137 GCF_013385345.1 Pseudomonas sp. I8001 | reverse complement strand
CCGTTACCTAAATAACGGATATACACACAAACCCACAGGCATCTATCACCATCATAGGTGGAGTCAAACCGCCCTACCCCCTAGAATCCCCCCACGATTAAAGGAGACGACTTCATGCTGACGGTGATTTCCCCCGCCAAAACCCTCGATTTCGAGTCAAAGCCGGTCACCCCGCGCTTCACCCAGCCGCAATACCTCGACCACTCCCAGGAGCTGATCGAACAACTGCGCGAACTCAGCCCGGCGCAAATCAGCGAACTGATGCACGTCTCCGACAAAATCGGCGGCCTCAACGCCGCACGCTTCGGCAGCTGGACCCCCGCCTTCACCCCCGCTAACGCCAAACAAGCCCTGCTGGCATTCAAGGGCGACGTCTACACCGGCCTCAACGCCGAAACCCTCAAGGACGCCGACTTCACCTACGCCCAGGACCACCTGCGCATGCTCTCCGGCCTGTACGGCCTGCTGCGGCCGCTGGACCTGATGATGCCGTACCGCCTCGAAATGGGCACCAAACTGCCCAACGCCCGTGGCAAGGACCTGTACGCTTTCTGGGGCACCCGCATCAGCGAGTGGCTCAACGAAGCCCTGGCCGAACAAGGCGATGACGTGCTGCTCAACCTCGCGTCCAACGAGTACTTCTCGGCAGTCAAACGCCCGGCATTAAATGCGCGAATCATCAACACCGAGTTCAAGGATCTGAAAAACGGCCAGTACAAGATCATCAGCTTCTACGCCAAGAAGGCCCGGGGCATGATGAGCCGCTTTGTGATTGAAGAACGCATCAACGACCCGGCCCGACTCAAGGAGTTTGACGTGCAGGGTTATCGCTTCAATGCGGAGCAGTCGAAGCCGGATAACCTGGTGTTCCTGCGGGATCACGCCCCGGAATAACCTGACAACGAAGATCCAAATGTGGGAGCGGGCTTGCTCGCGAAAGCGGTGGTTCAGTCGATGCCTTTATTGCCTGACACGCCGCTTTCGCGAGCAAGCCCGCTCCCACATTTTGTTTGCATTCCAATTCCGGATTCGCCATTTATTTGGCGTCAAAAATAATTCTTCAGATTCCCTAACATTTATTTCACTCGACATTCGTCAATTTTTTTCGTAGTGGCACCACTTTTTTAAAACAGTAGTGGCACAAAACTATTTACCCCTCGCAACTCCCCGCAACTACTGGCCTAAATAGCAAGTGCTATCAGAATAGTACTAGTGCCATCTTTCCTAATATTTCAAGAAATTTCAGGAAACAGGATGAGTGGACAGGAACTATGTCCTAAAGCACCGCTCATACCACCGGTAACGATTATCTCTGAAGATGTAAGAGATGACTTACGTGGCGACCAAGGAAAGTAGCAAAGTTGTCATATAACTTTGACTCAATGGTCAAATCATCAACTGATTAGTTGAAGGCGGACGCAAAGGTTTCACTACTTTCTCCGACAAGGCCAAGGCTGAGCTCACCTGTATGGGTCAGTGAGACAACCCAAGCCGTTGATATATAAGGGCTAAAAGCCCCTGTCAACGCCTTGCGGCACTGGCGCCAGGCCCTTCCCCAGGAAGGCTGGCTGCATTTCAGGGCAAGCCCCAACAATAAGGCCAAGTTGCGCACAACTTGAGTGCATTAGTTAGTCACTCGACTTTTAGTATGCCTGCACTGGATATACCGACGTTTATTCGTCGCACTTTCCAGTGCCTGGGTGACGCTTCAAAACATGAACTCCGGCCATCTAGTGGCACGATTAACAATGAGGTAAATGCGATGCGCATCAGCATATTTGGTTTGGGTTACGTCGGCGCGGTATGTGCCGGTTGCCTGTCTGCACGGGGCCATGAGGTCGTTGGCGTAGACATCTCCAAGGAAAAGATCGACCTGATCAACGCGGGTAAATCCCCCATCGTTGAACCGGGTCTGGGCGAGCTGTTAAGCCAGGGCGTTCAAACCGGCCGACTGCGCGGCACCACCAATTTCGCCGAGGCAATCCGTGATACCGACCTGTCGATGATTTGCGTCGGCACGCCGAGCAAGAAGAACGGCGACCTGGAACTCAACTACATCGAATCGGTGTGCCGCGAGATCGGTTTTGTCCTGCGTGACAAGACCTCCCGTCACACCATCGTGGTCCGCAGCACCGTGCTGCCAGGTACCGTGGCCAATGTGGTGATTCCGATTCTCGAAGACTGCTCGGGCAAGAAAGCCGGCGTCGACTTCGGCGTCGCCGTAAACCCTGAGTTCCTGCGTGAAAGCACCGCCATCGCCGACTACGACCTGCCGCCGATGACCGTCATCGGTGAATTCGACACCGCTTCCGGCGATGTCCTGCAGTCGCTGTACGAAGAACTCGACGCGCCGATCATCCGCAAGGACATCGCCGTCGCCGAGATGATCAAGTACACCTGCAACGTCTGGCATGCGACCAAAGTGACCTTCGCCAACGAGATCGGCAACATCGCCAAGGCGGTAGGTGTCGACGGTCGCGAAGTGATGGAAGTGGTCTGCCAGGACAAGACCCTCAACCTGTCCCAGTACTACATGCGCCCAGGCTTTGCCTTCGGCGGTTCCTGCCTGCCCAAGGACGTGCGCGCCCTGACATACCGGGCAGGTTCCCTGGACGTGGATGCGCCGCTGCTCAACTCACTGATGCGCAGCAACGAGTCACAGGTGCAAAACGCCTTCGACATCGTCTCCAGCCATGACAAACGCAAAGTCGCCCTGCTGGGCCTGAGCTTCAAGGCCGGCACCGATGACCTGCGCGAAAGCCCGCTGGTGGAACTGGCAGAAATGCTGATCGGCAAGGGTTTCGACCTGAGCATCTACGACAGCAACGTCGAATACGCTCGCGTGCACGGCGCCAACAAGGACTACATCGAAGGCAAGATCCCTCACGTGTCGTCCCTGCTCAACTCGGACTTCGACGAAGTGATCAACAACTCCGACGTGATCATCCTGGGCAACCGCGACGAGAAGTTCCGTGCCCTGGCGCACAACGCCCCCCACGGCAAGCAAGTGGTCGACCTGGTGGGCTTCATGTCCAAGGCCACCAGCGTGAGCGGCCGTACCGAAGGCATTTGCTGGTAACAGCAACGGCAAGTTTCAAGCGGCAAGCGTCCTGATCCCCGGCGCTTGCTGCTTGAAGCCTCCTTCACCTGCGGAATGACGCCTATGTCCAAGTTAAAACACGTACTCCTCCAATCTGCCGGCTGGCTGTTTTTCCTGAGCCTGCTGATGGGACTCGCCCTGCTGTTGCCGGCGAGTACGTTCGACTCAGAGTCGAAGAATTTTATTTTCCTGATTGGCGCCGTCGGTATCTGGCGCTACTCGATGGGTGCTACGCATTTCTTTCGCGGCATGCTGTTCCTGTACGTGGTCTACCCGCACCTGCGGCGCAAAGTGCGCAAGCTGGGCAAGGCGGCAGACCCGTCCCACGTATTCCTGATGGTTACCAGCTTTCGGATCGACGCGCTGACCACGGCCCAGGTCTACAGCTCGGTGATCCGCGAGGCCATCGAATGTGGCTTCCCTACCACCGTGGTCTGCTCCCTGGTGGAAATGTCCGATGAGCTGCTGGTCAAGAGCCTGTGGGCCAGGATGAACCCGCCCGACCACGTCAAGCTGGACTTCGTGCGCATCGCCGGTACCGGCAAGCGTGACGGCCTGGCCTTCGGTTTTCGCGCCATCTCCCGCCACCTGCCGGACAACCGCGCCGTAGTGGCCGTGATCGATGGCGACACCGTGCTCGCCGAGGGCGTAGTGCGCAAGACCGTGCCGTGGTTCCAGCTGTTCGGCAATGTCGGCGGCCTGACCACCAACGAGTTCTGCGAAGTGCGCGGCGGCTACATCATGAGCGAGTGGCACAAGCTGCGCTTCGCCCAGCGCCACATCAACATGTGCTCCATGGCCCTGTCCAAACGCGTGCTGACCATGACCGGCCGCATGTCGGTATTCCGCGCCAACGTGGTCACCGACCCGGGCTTCATTGCCGATGTGGAAAGCGACTCGCTGCAACACTGGCGCCTGGGCCGCTTCAAGTTTTTGACCGGTGACGACAAGTCCAGCTGGTTCAGCCTGATGCGCCTGGGCTACGACACTTTCTACGTACCGGACGCCGCGATCCACACCGTGGAACACCCGCCGGAAAAGAGCTTTATCAAGGCCAGCCGCAAACTGATGTTCCGCTGGTACGGCAACAACCTGCGCCAGAACTCACGTGCCCTGGGCCTGGGTATGCGTCGCCTGGGCCTGTTCACCAGCATCGTGCTGTTTGATCAACGCGTGTCGATGTGGACCTCCCTGCTGGGGCTGACCGTGGCGATCATCGCCACCTTCAAATACGGCGGCGCGTTCATCCTCGCCTACCTGCTGTGGATCGGCATCACCCGCCTGATTCTGACCCTGCTGCTGTCGTGCTCCGGCCACAAGATCGGCCCGGCTTACCCGGTGATTCTCTATTACAACCAGATCATGGGCGCGCTGGTGAAGATCTACGTGTTCTTCCGCCTTGATCAACAGTCCTGGACCCGCCAGGACACCAAACTGACCCGCGATTTGGCCAGCTTTCAACGTTGGTTCAACACCTGGTCGTCTCGGACCATGACCTTCTCCGCCGGCAGCATTTTCGTCGCCGTGTTGCTGATGATGGTTTGACCCTGCCAAGCCTGAATTAACTAGGAACTAAACACCATGAATAGCCCAGTAAACGCCAACGTTGTCCACGAATCCGAAGCCCAGCGCCAACACGCCCGGGTCAAAATCCCGGCCAAGCTGCGCTTCTTCGGCGCCGATCAAACACCGATGGAAGTGCGGGTGATCGACCTGTCCGCCGGCGGCCTGGCCTTCAACGCCCCGCAGCAGCCGCTGAAAGTCGGCGATGTGCACAAGGGTCGCTTGCAATTCGTGATCGACAACCTGGGCCTGGCGATGGACGTCGAGCTGCAGATTCGCTCCTACGACCGCCAGACCGGCCGCACCGGTTGCCAGTTCCAGAACCTCGATGCACAAGACATCTCCACCCTGCGCCACCTGATCACCTCGCACCTGGCCGGTGACATCGTGACCATGGGTGACGTGCTGGCAACCCTGCAACGCGACAACTTCACCAAGGCGCGCAAGGTCAAGGACGGCGGCAGCAACATGAGCGTCGGTGGCCGCCTGCGGGCGGTGACTTTCAGCCTCGGGATCTTCGTGGTGGGCCTGGCGGCATTCGGCTTCGTGGTCAAATCGGTGTACGGCATGTACTTCGTCAGCCACGCCACCTCCGGCCTGGTGAGCGTGCCCGGGATGAACGTGACCATGCCCCGCGATGGCACCGTGCAAAGCCTGATCAAAGGCGATGCGGTCGCCGCCAAAGGCGCGCCATTGGCAACCTTCAGCACCAGCATGCTCGACGTGCTCAAGGGCCATCTGGACGAAGACCAGCTGCAACCGGCCAAGGTCGAAGAGCTGTTCGGCAAGCAAATGACCGGCACCCTCACCTCCCCTTGCGACTGCGTCGTGGCCCAGCAACTGGTCGCCGACGGTCAGTACGCCAGCAAGGGCGACGTGATCTTCCAACTGGTGCCACGCGGCAGCCAGGCCAACGTTGATGCGCGCTTCTCCTATCGCCAGTTTGCCGACGTTCGCCCGGGCACCCGCGTGAACTTCCAGGTAGCGGATGAAGAGCAGGTACGCACCGGCACCATCGTCAGCAGCACCAGCCTGAACAGCAGCGAAATGTCCTCCGACATCCGCGTGCAGATCAAACCCGACGCCCCGCTGGACAGCACCTACGCCGGTCGCCCGGTTGAAGTGACCAGCGATCGCGGCCCGTCCCTGAACTGGCTGATCGACAAAGCCATGGCCAACGGTCTGTAAGCAGAGGACATGCCTGTGATGACTCTCTCAAAAACACCGCAATCCCTGTGGGAGCGGGCTTGCTCGCGAAAGCAGTGTGTCAGCCAACACATGCATCAACTGACAGGGCCCCTTCGCGAACAAGCCCGCTCCTACATGGGAACTGTGGCGTTGCTGGCTGTTGCGGTCAGCCTCGCCGGTTGCGCCGGCCTGCCCGACCAACGCCTGGCCAATGAAGCGCTGAAACGTGGCGACACCGTCACTGCCCAGCAGAACTACCAGCAGCTCGCGGATTTGGGCTACAGCGAGGCCCAAGTGGGCCTGGCGGATATCCAGGTCGGCACCCGCGACCCCGAGCAAATCAAGCAGGCCGAAGCGACGTACCGCGCGGCTGCCGATACCTCGCCCCGTGCCCAGGCACGCCTGGGCCGCCTGCTGGTGGCCAAGCCCGGCGCGACCGAAGCCGAACACCATGAAGCCGAAGGCCTGCTGAAAAAGGCCTTTGCCAATGGCGAAGGCAACACCCTGATCCCGCTGGCAATGCTCTACCTGCAATACCCGCACAGTTTCCCGAACATCAACGCCCAGCAGCAGATCAGCAAATGGCGCGCCTCGGGTTACCCGGAAGCCGGTCTCGCCCAGGTGCTGCTGTATCGCACCCAGGACACCTACGACCAGCACCTGGATGAAGTGGAAAGCATCTGCAAGGCCGCACTGAACACCACCGATATCTGCTACGTCGAGCTGGCCACGGTCTACCAGAAAAAAGCCGAGCCGGAAAAACAGGCCGACTTGCTCAAGCAGATGGAAGCCGGCTACAGCCGCGGCACCGTCACCGCCCAACGGGTCGACAGCGTGGCTCGTGTACTGGATGATGCAAGCCTGGGCAAGACCGACGAAAAAACCGCCCAGGCCCTGCTGGAAAAAATCGCCCCCGGCTACCCGGCCTCCTGGGTCAGCCTGGCGCAACTGCTCTACGACTTCCCGGAACTGGGCGACGTCGACCAGATGATGAAGTACCTCGACAACGGCCGCGCCGCCGACCAGCCCCGCGCCGAACTGTTGCTGGGCAAGCTCTACTACGAAGGCAAGTGGGTCCCGGCTGACGCCAAGGCCGCCGAAGAACACTTCCAGAAAGCCGTCGGCCGCGAAGTCGCCGCCGACTACTACCTCGGCCAGATCTACCGCCGTGGCTACCTGGGCAAGGTCTATTCGCAAAAGGCCCTGGACCATCTGTTGACCGCTGCGCGCAACGGCCAGAACAGCGCCGACTTCGCGATTGCCCAGCTGTTTTCCCAAGGCAAGGGCACCAAGCCCGACCCGCTTAACGCCTATGTCTTCAGCCAGTTGGCCAAGGCCCAGGACACGCCGGAAGCCAACGACCTGGCGACCCAGCTCGAAGCGCCGCTGACCCCGGAACAACGCGCCGAAGGCCAACGCCTGGTGCAACAGGAGCTGGCCGTGCGCGGCACCCTGGCCCAAAGCACGCTGCAATTGCACGCCCTGCAAGAAGAAGACGGCGAGGAATCCCTATGAAGCTCAACCCATTCGTCAAGGCCGGTATCGGCCTGACCTTCGCCCTGCTGTGGTCGTGCCCGACCCTGGCGGCGCTGACCGAAGCCAAGAACTTCGGCCTGGAAGTCAAAGTCACCGGCCAGTCCGAAGATGACCGCGACCTGGGCACCCAGAAAGGCGGCGACGTCAACGGCATCGGCCTTGACCTGCGCCCGTGGATCTACGGTGAAAGCGGCAACTGGAGCGCCTACGCCATGGGCCAGGCCGTGACCTCCAGCGACATCATCGAGACCGACACCCTGCAACAGTCCTCGGATGACGCCACTCAACAGACCAGCAATGACGACCGCAAGAGCAAGAAGAACTACCTGGCGATGCGCGAGTTCTGGGTCGCCTATGGCGGCTTCACGCCCTACCCCGGCGAGATCCTCAAGCTCGGTCGCCAACGCCTGCGCAATGACGACGGCCAATGGCGCGACACCAATATCGAAGCGCTGAACTGGACCTTCGACACCACCTTGCTCAAGGCCAATGTCGGCGTCGCCGAGCGCTTCAGCGAATACCGCACCGACCTCAAGGAACTGTCGCCCAAGGACAAGGACCGTCAGCACCTGTACGCCGACGCCGCCTACCAGTGGACGCCAGGCCAGTGGATCGGCCTGCGCGCTCACCACACCCATGATGACGGCAAGCTCGACTACCCGGAACCGGGCGTGGCCACCGACTCGCTGGACAAGCGCGAGAACGGCGACCTGACCTGGCTCGGCATCGAAGCCAACAGCGACGCCTACAACTGGCGCAACACCAACACCGTCAACTACTGGGCGAGCGTCACCGGCATGCAGGGCGACCGCGACACGGTCAACGCCTTGAACGCCGACGGCACCCGCCCGGCCAACGCCAAGCGCAGCGATGACGTGAATGGCTGGGCCACCGATTTGGGTGTACGCCTGCGCCTCGACCCGCAGTGGCAAGTGGGCGCCGCCTACTCCCGCGCCAGTGCCGAATACGAGCAGAACGGCCTGCAAAGCAACCGTTCGAACTGGACCGGTACCCAGTCCCGCGTCCATCGCTTCGGCGAAGCGTTTCGCGGCGAGATGAACAACATGCAGTCCATGAGCCTGTTCGGGTCCTGGCAGCTGCGCGAGGACTATGACGCAAGCCTTGTGTACCACAAGTTCTGGCGCGTAGACGGCAACAAGCCGGTGGGCAGCAACGGCATCGATGCCGTGCAGAACAACACCGATGACGTGACCGGCGCGATCCTGTCCAGCACGTCCCTGCCGCTTGAAGACGGCAAGAAAGATCTCGGCCAGGAGATGGACCTGGTGGTCACCAAGTACTTCAAGAAAGGCCTGCTGCCGGCCGGGCTCAGCCAGTCGATCGACGAGCCGTCGGCCCTGGTGCGCTTCCGTGCAGGCGTGTTCAAGCCGGGCGACGCCTATGGCAGCCAGGTCGACTCGTACATGCATCGCGCCTTTGTCGACGTGATCTGGAAGTTCTGATGGGAGCCTGCGCAATGAAGCCTCAAAGCCTGCTCGTCGCGGCCATGCTGCTGGCCAGCGCCTCGGCCTTCGCCGACAAAGCGCCGACCATCGCCAAAGAGCTGCAACAGGCCAAGACCTACACCATCTCCAGCCCGCCGACCGAGCCGCTGGAGATGGCCAAGCCTGCGCTGCCGGACGTGTCCGGCTACACCGCGGCCAATATCGCGAAAAAGATCGTGCGTACCAAGCCAGGCAAAATCAGCATCCGCCGGATGATGCAGGAAGACGCCCTGAAGGATTTCATCGGCGGCGACAACAAGATGGCCGAATGGGTAGTGCGCCAGCACGGCATTCCCCAGGCGATCTTTGTCGACGACGGCTACATGAACCTCAAGGACCTGCTGAAGAAAGTGCCCAAGCAGTACTTCAGCGAAACTTCGCCGGGGGTGTTCCTGGCCAAGTTGCCGATCGTGGTGGGCCGTAAAGGCATCCTCGAAATCGACAAGCAGACTCAAGAGCTGCGCCTGTCCCAGGAAGCCGGTTCGTTCCTGATCAACGACGGCCAGTTGTTCGTACGTGACACCAGAATCACCGGCTGGCGCGAGAAGACCAACGGCCCGGCGACCTTCCAGTCGCCCAAGGAATTCCGCCCGTTCCTGCTGGCCTGGGGCGGCACCGAGACCTACATCGCCAACAGCAAGATGGCCAGTTTCGGCTACGCCAACAGTAAGTCGTATGGCGTGAGTATTTCCCAGTACACGCCGAACATGGCCAAGGTGCTCAAGCGCCCCGAGCCGACGGGCTGGATCGTCGACTCCGAGTTCTCGGACATGTGGTACGGCTTCTACTGCTACGAAACCACCGGCTTTGTGCTCAAGGGCAATACCTACAAGGACAACATCGTCTACGGCATTGACCCCCACGACCGTTCACACGGCCTGATCATCACCGACAACACCGTCTACGGCACAAAGAAGAAGCACGGCATCATCATTTCCCGGGAAGTGAACGACAGCTTCATCTTCAACAACCGCAGCTTCGACAACAAGCTCTCGGGCCTGGTGATCGACCGTAACAGCGTCAACAACCTGATCGCCGACAACGAGATCTACCGCAACCACACCGACGGCATCACCCTCTATGAGAGCGGCGATAACCTGCTGTGGGGCAACAAGGTGATCAGCAACCGTCGCCACGGCATCCGCGTGCGTAACAGCGTGAACATTCGCCTGTACGAGAACATTGCCATGGCCAACGGGCTGACCGGCGTGTACGGCCACATCAAGGATTTGACCGACACCGACCGCGACATCGCCCTCGACCCGTTCGACACCAAGGTCTCGCTGATCGTGGTCGGCGGTGAACTGGCCGCCAACGGCAGCGGGCCGCTGTCCATCGACTCGCCGTTGAGCGTCGAGCTGTACCGCGTATCGATGCTTGCGCCGACCAAATCCAGTGGCATCAGCTTCTCGGGCGTTCTTGGCGATCGCCAGGAAGAGATCCTCGACTTGCTGGTACGCCAGAAGAAAGCCGTGCTGATCGACCCTGTCGAACGCCAGACCGAAATGCAGGACTGAGGATGACCTTTATGCACCCACACATGATCAAACTGCTCAGCCTTTCGGGTTTGACCCTCGGCCTGCTTGCGGCCAGCCAGGGCGTGCGCGCCGACGAAATCAAGGCGCCAACCTTCACCGCCGAGCCGTGCTGCAGCCTGTGCCCGGCCGCCCACGACGCGAAGAACTACACCACCCGCTACCAGCAGAACTTCACCACCCTGGTGCAAGCCCAGGGCGACTGGCTGTTCCGGACCCAGGAAGACCTGCGCACCGAATTCGACACCAGCCCCGCCGGCTACAAACGCATGCAGCAGCTGCACGATGCGTTCAAGAGCAAGGGCGTGGAACTGGTGGTGGTCTACCAGCCGACCCGTGGTTTGGTGAACCGCAACAAGCTCAACCCTGAAGAGAAAGCCAGGTTCGATTTCGACAAGGCCCTGGGCAATTACAAGACCATGCTCGGGCGCTTCGCCAAGATGGGCTACGTCGTGCCGGACCTGTCGCCACTGACCAACGAGCAACTGCCGGATGAATTGCCGGCCCACGATTTCTACTTCCGCGGCGACCAACACTGGACGCCATACGGCGCCCAGCGCACCGCCAAAATCGTCGGCGCGAAAGTGCGGGCGATGCCTGAATTTGCCGGCATCCCCCAGCGCGAATTCGAGACCAAACGCTCCGGGCGCATGGGTAAGACCGGCACCCTGCATAACATGGCCGGGCAACTGTGCGGCACCAGCTACGCGATCCAGTACATGGACCAGTTCACCACCGAGCCCAAGGGCGAAGCGGCAGACGGCGACCTGTTCGGTGATTCCGGCAACCCGCAGATCACCCTCGTGGGTACCAGCCACAGTGGCAAGAACTACAATTTCGCCGGCTTCCTGGAACAGGAAATCGGTGCCGACATCCTTAACGTCGCCTTCCCCGGTGGTGGCCTGGAAGGCTCGATGATCCAGTACCTGGGCAGCGAAGAATTCCAGAAGACCCCGCCGAAGATCCTGATCTGGGAATTCTCGCCGCTGTATCGCCTGGACCAGGAGACCATCTACCGCCAGATGATGTCGCTGCTGGACAACGGCTGTGAAGGCAAGACCGCCCAGATGAGCGCCAGCACCACGCTGAAACCCGGCAAGAACGAATTGCTGGTGAACAGTTCGAACAAAGACCTGCGCAACAGCAGTCACCAGGTCGACATCCGCTTCGCCGACCCATCGGTGAAAACCCTGCAAGCCACCCTCTGGTACATGAACGGGCGCCACGAGGACATCAAGATCGAGAAACCCGAAACATCCGATACAGACGGGCGTTTCGCCTTTGAACTGCGCACCGATGAAGACTGGGCCACGCAAAACCTGCTGGCCGTGGAAGTGCAGGGCCCTGAAGCGGGCCAGGCCGCGCAGAAAGTCGAAGCGAAAATTTGCACACGCAACGTATTCCCCGCCGGTGGTCAACAGACTGCTTCAACGGGGCAATGAGGTTACTTATGCAGAAGTTATTGATTCCAACGCTGCTGGGCCTGGCGATGTTTGCCGGCCAAGTCAACGCCGCCGCACCACTGCGTCCGCCCCAGGGTTATTTCGCCCCGGTGGAAGCATTCAAGACCGGCGACTTCAAGAATGACTGCGACGCCATGCCCGCGCCGTACACCGGCTCGCTGCAGTTTCGCAGCAAGTACGAAGGTTCGGACAAGGCTCGTTCCACCCTGAATGTGCAGTCCGAAAAAGCCTTTCGCGACAGCACCGCCGACATCACCAAGCTGGAAAAAGACACCAGCAAGCGCGTGATGCAATTCATGCGCGACGGCCGTCCGGAGCAGTTGGAATGCACGCTGAACTGGCTCACGAGCTGGGCCAAGGCCGATGCATTGATGTCCAAGGACTTCAACCACACCGGCAAGTCCATGCGCAAATGGGCGTTGGGCAGTATGGCGTCGGCCTATGTGCGCCTGAAATTCTCCGATTCCCATCCGCTGGCCAACCACCAGCAGGAGTCGCAGTTGATCGAAGCCTGGTTCAGCAAAATGGCGGATCAGGTGGTGAGCGACTGGGACAACCTGCCACTGGATAAAACCAACAACCACTCCTACTGGGCCGCCTGGTCGGTGATGGCAACCTCCATCGCCACCAACCGTCGCGACCTGTTTGACTGGGCCGTGAAGGAATACAAGGTCGGCGCCAATCAGGTGGATGCCCAAGGCTTCCTGCCCAACGAATTGAAGCGTCAGCAACGGGCTTTGTCGTACCACAACTACGCCCTGCCGCCGCTGGCGATGATTGCCAGTTTTGCCCTGGTCAACGGCGTGGACCTGCGCCAGGAAAACAACGGCGCCTTGAAACGCCTGGGCGACAACGTGCTGGCCGGGGTGAAAGACCCGGAAATCTTCGAGAAGAAGAACGGCAAGGAACAAGACATGAAGGACCTCAAGGAAGACATGAAATTTGCCTGGCTTGAGCCCTTCTGCACCCTCTACACCTGCGCCCCGGATGTGATCGAGCGCAAGCACGGGATGCAGCCGTTCAAGACGTTCCGCCTGGGGGGTGACCTGACCAAGGTCTTCGACCCGGCGCATGAGAAAGGCAACAAAGGCAGCTAGTCGCTGATCGTTCCCACGCTCCGCGTGGGAATGCAGCCAGGGACGCTCCGCGTCCCAAAAGCGGACGCAGAGCGTCCAGTGAGGCATTCCCACGCAGAGCGTGGGAACGATCACATAGCCCTCTCATTTCGGTGGGGGGTTTGGGGGGGCCGTTGGCCCTTGACTGTTGGTTAAACATGGAGAGATCGGGATGGTTTTCTCGTCCAATGTGTTCCTGTTCCTGTTCTTGCCGATCTTCCTCGGCTTGTACTACCTGAGCGGGCAACGCTATCGCAATCTGCTGCTGCTGGTTGCCAGTTATGTGTTCTACGCCTGGTGGCGAGTGGACTTCCTGGCGCTGTTCGCCGCCGTGACGCTGTGGAACTACTGGATCGGCCTCAAGGTCGGTGCGGCAGGCGTGCGCACCAGGCCGGCCCAGCGCTGGCTGCTGCTGGGCGTGGCGGTCGATCTGTGCATCCTCGGCTACTTCAAGTACGCCAACTTCGGTGTCGACAGCATCAACCTGATGATGAAGTCGGCGGGCCTGGAACCCTTCATCCTCACCCACGTGCTGTTGCCAATCGGGATCTCGTTCTACATCTTCGAGTCCATCAGCTACATCATCGACGTGTACCGCGGCGACACCCCGGCCACCCGCAACCTGATCGACTTTGCGGCGTTCGTGGCGATCTTCCCGCATCTGATTGCCGGCCCGGTGTTGCGCTTTCGCGACCTGGCCGACCAGTTCAACAACCGCACCCACACCCTCGATAAATTCTCCGAGGGCTGCACACGGTTCATGCAGGGTTTCATCAAGAAGGTGTTTATCGCCGACACCCTGGCGGTGGTCGCCGATCATTGCTTCGCCCTGCAAAACCCTACGACGGGTGACGCCTGGCTCGGCGCACTGGCGTACACCGCGCAGCTGTACTTCGACTTCTCCGGCTACAGCGACATGGCCATCGGCCTGGGCTTGATGATGGGTTTTCGCTTCATGGAAAACTTCAAGCAGCCGTACATCAGCCAGTCGATCACCGAGTTTTGGCGGCGCTGGCACATCAGCCTGTCCACCTGGCTGCGTGACTACCTGTACATCACCCTGGGCGGCAACCGTAAAGGCACGCTGACCACCTACCGCAACCTGTTCCTGACCATGCTCCTCGGTGGCCTGTGGCACGGTGCGAACATCACCTACATCGTGTGGGGCGCCTGGCACGGCATGTGGCTGGCGATTGAAAAAGCCATCGGCCTCAACACCGCACCGCGCAGTTTCAACGTTGTGCGCTGGGCCTTCACCTTCCTGCTGGTGGTGATGGGCTGGGTGATCTTCCGCTCGGAAAACCTGCACGTCGCCGGCCGTATGTACGGCGCGATGTTCAGCTTCGGCGAGTGGTCGCTGTCGGAACTCAACCGCGCCAGCCTCACCGGCCTGCAAGTGGCAACCCTGGTGGTGGCGTACGCAACCCTGGCGTTCTTCGGCCTGCGGGACTTCTACAGCAACCGCCCATCGGAAAAAACCAAGCCTGCGGTGAACACCCAGGCCGATGGCCCGGCGACTGCGCAACCGGGCTTGATCAAGGCCGTACCGGGCGACAACCCGGGCAGCATCCATGAGCCCGGCTACACCGTGGGCACCGAGGCCACCGTGCAACCGGCCTACTGGAGCGCCACCTGGCCACGCTACGCCATGCGCGCCGCAGTACTGCTGCTGTTCGTGGCGTCGATTCTCAAACTTTCGGCGCAGAGCTTCTCGCCGTTCCTTTACTTCCAGTTCTGAGGGAGCCGACCATGACCCGTTCATTACGCGTCCTCTACATCGCCTTGTTCCTCGCCGTGCTGCTGGCGTTGGGCGCCTGGTCGATGCGCAGTTTCCTGGGCTTCAGCACCAACGCCGACGCCACCGTGCTCAACGGCCGCTGGACCAAGGCCGTCGAGACCCACTACGACGACCAGTTCCCGATCAAGCGCCTGGGCACCAACCTCTGGGCAGCGCTGGACTACAAGCTGTTCAACGAAGGCCGCCCTGGCGTGGTGATTGGCCGCGACCACTGGTTGTACAGCGACGAGGAATTCAACCCGATCGTCAACGAAGACCAGAACCTGCAAGGCAACTATGCCTTGGTGGAAGGCGTGCGCCAGAAGCTCAAGGCCCAGGGTATCCAACTGGTGATGGCGATCGTGCCGGCCAAGGTGCGGCTGTACCCGGAACACCTGGGTGAAGTGCAGCCGGCGAGCATCCACGCCGGTCTGTACCAGGACTTCCATGCCCGCATGGCCGCCGACAAGATCGTCGCCCCTGACCTGATGGGTCCGCTGCAACAGGCCAAGCTGCACGGCCAACAAGTGTTCCTGCGCACCGACACCCACTGGACCCCGGACGGCGCTGAAGTGGCGGCCAAAGAATTGGCCAAGACAATTGCCAACAAAACGCCCCTGAGCGGCGAGCCTCAACGCTTTGTCACCGAAGCCGAGAAGACCGAGCCACACAAGGGCGACCTGCGCCTGTTCCTGCCGCTGGACCCGCTGTTCGAAAACCTGATGCCGCCCAAGGAGCCACTGCAAAAACGCGTGACGCACCTGGCTGAAACCAAAGGCGACGATGCGCTGTTCACCGACAGTGAAACCCCGGTGGCCCTGGTGGGCACCAGCTACAGCGCCAACCCGAACTGGAACTTTGTCGGCGCGCTGAAGCAAGCCCTGGGCAGCGACGTCATCAACTACTCCGAAGACGGCCACGGCCCGATCCTGCCGATGCTCAGCTACCTGAAAAGCGACGACTTCAAGAACAGCCCGCCACAGGTGCTGATCTGGGAGTTTCCCGAGCGTTATCTGCCTGTGAACAACGAAATCGGCGATGCCGACCCGCAGTGGGTTGCGCAGCTCAAACAAGCCGGTATGCGCCAACAGAACATGGCTATCAACACCCCCACCGTTAAAAACATGAACTCCGAGACGCCCGACCGGGCGCAAAACTGAAAGAGAGGTAACTCACATGACTTTCACTACTAACCTCGCAAAAACTTTTGCCCTCGTCGCCGGCATGAGCGTTGTTTCGATGTCCGCCTTCGCCGGTGGCGACGCCGCCCTCTACGGTCCCGTCGCGCCAAAAGGCTCGAGCTTTGTGCGGGTGTACAACGCCAGCAACCAGGAAGTCAGCGCCACCGTTGGCAGCACCAACCTCAACGAGGTTGCACCGCTGGCCAGCAGTGACTTCAGCTTCATGCCGGGCGGTGACTACAGCGCCAAGGTCGGCAGCCAGACCCTGCCGGTCAAGCTCGCCGCCGACCACTACTACACCCTGGTCAGCAGCGGCAGCGGCCAGCCGCAACTGATCGAAGAACCGCCGTTCAAGAACAAGCAGAAATCCCTGGTGCGCGTGCAGAACCTCAGTGACAAGTCGCTGACCCTGAAAACCGCCGATGGCAAGACCGACGTGGTCCAGGCCGTGGCCGCCAAGGGCCGTGGCGAGCGCGAGATCAACCCGGTGAAGGTCAGCCTGGCGCTGTATGAAGGCGATAAAAAAGTCGGCGACGTGAAGCCGGTAGCTCTGGAACGCGGTGAGGCCGCAGTGCTGTACGTCACCGGCACCGGCGCCAACCTGTCGCCAGTGTGGGTGAAACGCCCTGTGTCGACCCGCTGATTAGATTTTCAGATTGACGCTGCCCCCTGTGGGAGCTGGCTTGCCTGCGATGCGGACAACTCGGTGTATCAGGTACACCGAGGTGATGCCATCGCGGGCAAGCCCGGCTCCCACAGGCTCTAACCAAATTTGATTCAAGGAGAAACACCATGATCCCAGTAATCCTTTCCGGTGGTAGCGGCTCACGTCTTTGGCCGCTTTCGCGTAAACAGTTTCCCAAGCAGTTCCTGGCCCTGACCGGCGAGCACACCTTGTTCCAGCAAACCCTGGAGCGCCTGGTGTTCGACGGCATGGACGCGCCCATCGTGGTGTGCAACAAGGACCACCGCTTTATCGTCAACGAGCAACTGGCTGCCCGCAAACTGGAAACCCAGCGCATCCTGATGGAGCCGTTCGGCCGCAATACCGCGCCGGCCGTGGCCCTGACGGCGATGATGCTGGTCAACGAAGGCCGCGACGAACTGATGCTGGTGCTGCCCGCCGACCACGTGCTGGATGACCAGAAAGCCCTGCAACGCGCCCTGGCCCTGGCCACTGTGGCGGCTGAGCGTGGCGAAATGGTGCTGTTCGGTGTGCCGGCCACCCGTCCGGAGACCGGCTACGGCTATATCAAGTCGACCAACGATTCGCTGCTGCCCGAAGGCGTCAGCCGCGTGCAACAGTTCGTGGAAAAACCCGATGAAAAACGCGCCGCCGAATTCGTCAAGAGCGGTGGTTATTTCTGGAACAGCGGCATGTTCCTGTTCCGTGCCAGCCGCTTCCTCGAAGAGCTGAAAAAACACGATCCGGACATCTACGACACCTGCCTGCTGACCCTGGAACGCAGCAACCAAACCGCCGACACCATCGACATCGACGAATCCACCTTCGCCTGCTGCCCGGACAACTCCATCGACTACGCCGTGATGGAAAAAACCCAACTGGCCTGCGTGGTGCCGTTGACTGCCGGCTGGAGCGACGTGGGTTGCTGGGCATCGCTGTGGGACGTGAATGAAAAAGACGCCAACGGTAACGTCAGCAAGGGCGACGTGGTGATCCAGGACAGCAAGAACTGCATGATCCACGGCAACGGCAAGCTGGTGTCGGTGATTGGCCTGGAAAACATCGTGGTGGTGGAAACCAAGGACGCGATGATGATTGCCCACAAGGACAAGGTCCAGGGCGTCAAGCAGATGGTCAACACCCTCAACGAGCAGGGCCGCAGCGAAACCCAGAACCACTGCGAGGTGTACCGTCCATGGGGCTCGTACGACTCGGTGGATATGGGCGGGCGCTTCCAGGTCAAGCACATCTCGGTGAAACCGGGCGCGTGCCTGTCGTTGCAGATGCACCACCACCGCGCAGAACACTGGATCGTGGTCAGCGGCACCGCCGAAGTCACCTGTGACGAGAACGTGTTCCTGCTCACCGAAAACCAGTCCACCTACATCCCGATTGCCTCGGTGCACCGTTTGCGTAACCCGGGCAAGATTCCATTGGAGATTATCGAGGTGCAGTCCGGCAGCTACCTGGGTGAAGACGATATCGAACGCTTTGAAGATATCTACGGTCGATCCACGCCAATCGAGCGTGGCGTTTCGGTGAAAACCATCGCGCAGTAAACAGAGCAGCACAACAAGCCCCCGCCCCACCGACTGCGTCCCCTATCCGCAGCCGGTGGGCCGGGGGCTTTTTCTTTGGGGCCGGGGAACCCGAAGATGGTCAACTCCACCTACGCTTGGTTAGGATGCCCGTTCCGTTTTCGAGGTTGTTGCCATGTTCTTTGGTGTCTTGCTGATTATCACCTGGCTGATCCTCTTGCTGCGCTACCCCGCCAGGGCGTTGCCGGTTTCCCTCGCGGCCGCCGTCGGCCTGGGCCTGGTGGCGGTATGGGTGGTGTGGCTGGACAACCGCGAGGCCCAGCAATTGGCACGCCTGGAACTGCGTACCGTCTACGCGCCGAAAGAATGCCCCGCAGACCGCCCGCTCAAGCTCACCTTGAACAACGGCAACAACGTACCGCTGACCGAACTGCGTTGGCGCATCGCCGCGTATGCGCCGGGCGATACGGTCAACCTGGCAGACAACGTGTACGCTGCCCCGCGCTATCGCGGCCCCGGCGAACTGCAGGCCGGCGCCACCTGGGAAGACTGCCTGCCAGTGCCGCCGCTGCGCCCCGGCTACCGCCCGCAAACCCTGGAATTTCGTGCCGAGCATTTGCAAGGCAGCTTCTCTGACTGATAACGACAAAGGACTGATCCATGCCCAACGTACTGATCACCGGGTGCTCCAGTGGCATTGGCCGTGCCCTGGCGGACGCCTTCAAGCAAGCCGGCTTTGACGTGTGGGCCAGCGCCCGGCGCAGCGAGGATGTGGCGGCACTTGCCAGCGCCGGCTTTAACGCGGTGCAACTGGACGTCAACGACAGCGCTGCACTGGCGCAGTTGGCCGGGCAGGTCGGCGAGCTGGATGTGCTGATCAACAACGCCGGCTATGGCGCCATGGGCCCGTTGCTCGACGGCGGCACCCAGGCGATGCAGCAGCAATTCGAGACCAACGTATTCTCAGTGGTCGGCGTGACTCAGGCGCTGTTCCCGGCCCTGCGTCGCCGTAAAGGGTTGGTGGTGAATATCGGCAGCGTGTCCGGCGTGTTGGTCACACCGTTCGCCGGTGCGTATTGCGCCTCGAAAGCCGCAGTGCATGCCTTGAGTGATGCGTTGCGCATGGAGCTCGCACCGTTTGACGTGCGGGTGATGGAAGTGCAGCCAGGCGCCATCGATACAAGTTTTGCAAAAAACGCCGGCACCCAGGCCGAACTGTTGATCAATGAAAAGTCGCCCTGGTGGCCACTGCGCGAAAGCATCCGCGCCCGGGCCAAGGCCTCCCAGGATCGGCCTACGCCCGCTCGCGATTTTGCCGTGGACGTGCTCAAGGCCGTGCAACAGGGCACGCCGCCGCGCCTGTTGCGCTCGGGTAATGGTTGCCGGGCACTGCCATTGATGGCGGCGTTGCTGCCCAAGGGCTTGCTGGAGACTGTCTTGAAAAAACGCTTTGGCCTGAGCGGCCAGCTCTAAGAGCCCCCGCCTCCCCGTGGCGAGGGAGCTTGCTCCCTCGCCACACGGTTTCTCGGCTGATCAGCCTTTCATGAAATCAATGAAGGCCCGCACTTTCAGGGGCAAATGCCGGGTATCCGGGTACAACGCGTACACCCCCTGCGGCGCAAATCGATACCCCGGCAGCAACCGCACCAAACGCCCCGCATCCAGGTCTTCCTGCACCAGCCACTGGGGCAGGATCGCCACGCCATGCCCGCGCACGGCAAACGCCTGGAGAATGGCGGCACTGTCGGCAACCAGTGAAGCCTTGCCGGGGCCTGGACGGTACAGGTGCTCATGGCCGGCCGGGTCGAGCACCGTCAACTCCGTCAGCCGCCAGTGCCCCAGCTTGGGCAGTTGCTCCAGTTCTTCCAGCGTGGCGACCCCGGCAAACCCCGGTGCAGCCACGGCGAGGATTTCGTAGCTCGACAGCTGCACCGCCCGATGATTGGAGTCGAGCATCCGCCCCAATCGAATAGCTACATCGAAGCGCTCGGAGATCAGGTCGGCGTGGCTGGAGGAGGTGGATAACTGGATGTTCAATTCCGGGTGCAGGCCGCGAAAGGTTTCCACTGCCGGCACCACCACCGCCAATCCGTATTCGACGGTGGTGGTGATCCGCAATGTGCCCTTGAGCTGGCTGTGCTCCGAACGGGCCTCTTCCACCGCCAGGCGCGCTTCTTCCAGCATGCGCGTGCAGCGCAGGTAAAAGCGTTCGCCCGCATCGGTCAGTGCCAGTTGCCGAGTACTGCGGGTCAGCAGGGTCACGCCCAGCTCGGCTTCCAGGCGCTTGAGGTTGAAGCTCACCACTGCTCGCGTCTGCCCGAGGACATCCGCGGCTGCCGTCAACGAACCGGCCTCGACCACGGCCTTGAAGGTGTCGAAACGATCCAGACTGACCATTGGTCACGCGCTCCTTTGTCAAAATATTTTTGACAAACTAACAGTCAAACCGCTGTTTCCCAAGTGCCCGCACCCGCCTACCCTGCCGCCATCCACAGCAGGAACTGCGCAATGACCTACCGCTCGAAAGTCACCTGGATCTTTCTACTGGGCTTCGCCCTCGACCTGGTGAACATGTTTGTCGCCACCATCGCTTACCCGGACATCGCCCGCGAGTTGCACGCCTCGGTCACGCAACTGGCATGGATCGGCAACGCCTACATGCTCGGCCTGACCGTCGTCATTCCCCTGAGTGTTTGGCTGGCGGCGCTGCTGGGTGAGCGCCGGTTGATTGCAGTCAGCCTGTTGCTGTTCGGCGTAGCCTCGGTGCTGGTGGGCCAGGCCGCCTCGATTGAAGCGCTGATCGGCTGGCGCCTGTTGCAGGGCTTGGGTGGCGGCTTGTTGATTCCGGTGGGGCAAGCCTTGGCCTATCGGCATTTTCCGCCGGCAGAACGCAGCCAACTGACAGCCAGGGTCATGCTGGTGGCGCTGCTGATTCCGGCGTTGTCGCCAGCATTGGGCGGCCTGGTGGTGGACAGCGTGTCGTGGCGCTGGATCTTTTTCGCCAACCTGCCGCTGGCGCTGATCACCGTGATGCTGACCTTGCGCTGGCTGGTGGCAGACACGCCCGCGTCCACACGCCCGGCGCTGGAGCTCGGTCACGTATTGGGCCAGGCTCGCCGCCCGATGCTGCGGGTCGCGATGCTGGTTTACCTGTTCATCCCGGGGGTGTTTATCGGCACCAGCCTGGTGGCGATTCTTTATCTGCACGGCCTCGGCTTTACCGCCAGCCACATCGGCGCGCTGATGCTGCCGTGGGCGCTGGCCTCGGGGCTGGCGATTGCCTTGAGCAAAAAACTGTTCAATCGCTGCGGGCCGAGGCCGCTGCTGCTGGCGGGCATGCTGCTGCAAGCCCTCGGCATCCTGTTGCTGATCGAGCCGCACCCGGTTGTCGTGGTGCTCGCCTACCTCCTGATGGGCCTAGGTGGCAGCCTGTGCAGCAGCACCGCGCAAACCCTGGCCTTTCTCGACATTCCGGCCGAGCGCATGGGGCATGCCAGCGCCTTGTGGAACATCAATCGGCAATTGAGTTTTTGCCTCGGTGCCGCCGTGCTCAGTGGGGTGCTGGCTGCGCTGGACTCGTTCACCGTCACCTTCGCGATTGCCGCAGCCTTGACCCTGTTTCCGTTATTTGCCGTACTGTGCCTGGATGCGTCCAAGGTACGGACACTGCTTCACCCTGCCAGCGAGCCCACACGATGATTGACTACCGCGATTTTTTTGATGAAGTGATCCAGGCCCATGTCGAGATCGAACAATGGTTTGCCGGCACAGCCCCCGAGGGAACACTGGAGGTTTTGCTGAAGCGTTTTTCGCCGGACTTTTCCATGATCACCCCGGCGGGCAAACAACTGGATTTTGCACTGCTCAACCAGCTGTTCAGCCAGGCTGGCGGCAAGCGGCCCGGGTTCAAGATCAGCCTCAGCGAGTTTGCAGGGATTGACCGACATGCCCGTGGCGCGACGGTGAGTTATCGCGAGCAGCAGGTGGATGGCAGCGGTGCCCAAACCGATCGGCGATCGACCGTGGTGTTTGAAAAGCAGGCCAGTGGCGCCCTGCTGTGGCGCCATTTGCACGAGACGTTTCTACAGGCCTGACACGGTCAAAATGTGGGAGCGGGCTTGCTCGCGAATGCGGTGGATCAGTCGATATTTTCGTTGACTGACACACTGCCTTCGCGAGCAAGCCCGCTCCCACATTCAGTTCTGTGTTTGGTTGACGATCACGGTGCAGGTGATCCCCGCCGCCAACAGCACACCTTCCGGCACTTCATCGATATGAATCCGCACCGGCACCCGCTGGGCCAGGCGCACCCAGTTGAACGTCGGGTTCACATCGGCGATCAACTCGCGGCTCTCCGGGTTGTCCCGGTCGTAGATGCCGCGCGAAATGCTTTCCACGTGCCCCTTGAGGGTTTCGCCGCTCATCAACTGCATGTCGGCCTTGTCCCCGACTTTGACGTGGGGCAGCTTGGTTTCTTCGAAGAAGCCGTACACCCAGAACGAGTTCATATCCACCACCGCCATCTTCGCCTCGCCAATACGCGCGTAGTCGCCACGGTGCACGTTGAGGTTGGTGACGTAGCCGTCCACCGCCGCCACCACCTGGGTGCGCTTGAGGTTCAGTTGCGCCGCTTCAAGCTGGGCCAGGGCATGTTGGTAGTCGGCCAGGGCCGAGTCGGCGATGTTACTGGCGTCGTCGCGGTTTTCCTTGGAGATCACCAGGGCGTCGAGGTCGGCGCGGCGGTGGGCGTTGACCTTGCGCATCTCCCAGGTGGCCTTGCGGGACGCCACCAGGGATTGCGCCTGCTTGACCGCAATCTGGTAATGCTCGGGGTCGATCTGCATCAGCAGGTCGCCCTTTTTCACCAACTGGTTGTCACGCACTGAGACATTGACCACCTCGCCCGTAACGTCGGCGGCGACGTTGATGATGTCGGCGCGCACCCGGCCATCGCGGGTCCAGGGAGTTTCCATGTAGTGCACCCACAACGTGCGGCCAATCCAGATCGCCAGGGCCAGTACCAGCAAGGTCGCGAGCAGGCTGAAAAACTTTTTCATCGGGGCATTCTCAACGGTAGACGGTCAGCGCCAGGGCGCCGAACAAGCAAGCGAACAGGCTCAGGCGCAGCAGCGCCGGGTGCCAGAAAAAACGGTACAGGTCAAAGCCGGCCAGGAACCGGTCAAGGGCCCAGGCCAGGCCCGCCGCGATCAGAAACATCAGGGTCATGGTGGGCATGTAGACGCCGTGGAAGGCGATTTCACGAGGCATGGGCGGGTCCTTCGGGCTTGAGGGCAGCCAGGGGTGATTGCGGGTCCAGCAATGAGGTGCGGATAAAGTGCAGGTAGCTTTTCACCCGGCGCAGGGCCGAGGTGTCGAAGTGCGGGGCGAAGGGTTCGTCGGTGGCCTGCACCCGGCTGATGGCGTGGTCCACGGCGACCAGGCTGCGCTCCAGGTTGCTGGCGCTGGGTTGCAGGAACAGCCGCACCAGCGAACGGCCCATCACCCGGATCGCCTGGCGCCACGGCTGGGACTCGGCATACGCCGGGTGCACCGGCAGGATCGCCTGTTCCTTGCGCAACTCGATGATCGCGTGGCCGACTTCCAGCACCACGAACATCCAGCGCAGCAGGTTGCGTTGCACCTGGGGTTGCCCGGCGGCAAAGCCGTAGGCCTGGTGCAGCAGGTCGCGGGTGCGGCTTTCGAAACCCGACGCCAGGCCCTTGAGTTTGCCGCTGATGGCGAACACCACTTGCTCGCGCAAGTCCTGCTCCAGCCGACGCCACAACCAGCGGCTGTTGGGCGGCAGGATGATCGCGCCCGCCGCCGCACACACCAGCATGCCGATGACCATGGCGATGTAGTCGTTGATGAAGGTATAGGGGTTGTAGATCGTGAGGTTGTCCGGCACCGAGCCAGTGCTGAAGAAGATCAGCAACCCGACGCCGACTCCCGCGTACTGCGGACGCGAAGCCAGGAACGAACCGAAGATGATCACCGGCGCGAGCATCACGCACAGCAACGGGAAACCGTCGATCCAGGGAAACACGAAGAACATTTCGACAAAGCCCACCAGCGCCCCGATCAAGGTACCGCAAGCCATTTGAAAGGCCATGCGCTTGGGGTTGGGGGTGGCGGCCGACAAACCCACCGTCGCCGCGGCGATCAGGGTCATGGTGGCGCCACTGGGCCAGGCCGTGGCCACCCAGTAACTGCCGAGCACGATCAGGATAAACGAGGCGCGAATCCCCGAGGCGGCGCAGGCCAGCCAGTTGGTTTTCGGGGTGTAGGGTTCGTCCCAGTGTTCGCGCTCGTGGCTGTGATCCGCCAGGGAGGCGTGGGTCTGGGCGTAGTTGTGCAAGTCGTCGACGAAGCGGTACAGCAGCTCATAGGCGGTGTGAAAGTCCAACAGTTCGGCGTCGCTGGGGGCGCTTTCCTGGAAGCGGGTGCGCAGGCTGCGCACCTTGGCGGGCAGGCCTTCCTTGTAGGCGTTCAACTGATTGGCCAGGCGCGCCGCATCGGGGCTGGTGAGCGCACGGCCGGAAAAACCGTCGAGCAGTTCCGCCAGGTCTTGCAGGCCCGGCTTGATCGCAGCCACCACGTGATCGGCCTCCTGGCTGCGCAGGCGCTCGAGCAATTGGTGCAAGGCGTTGAAGCGCGTGGTGATGCCCATGAACTCGCTGTTCAAGCGCGTCAGCCGGCCATTGCGCCGACGCATGTGCGGGTCTTCGAACACGGTGATGCTGCGCAGCCCTTCCAGGCCCACGGCTTCGGCGATAAAGCGCACGTTGCTGCGTTCAAAGCCTTCGCGCTCGCTGCGACCGCGCAGGCCGTCGGTGACGAACAGCGCGAACACACCGAAGCGCTGGTACAGGGCGTTGCGCATCGCAGCGCTGGAGGTTTGCGGCAGGATCGCGGCGCTGACCAGCGTGGAGCAGACAATCCCCAACGAGATTTCCAGGACTCGCCACACCGCCGCCATAAACGCGCCGTCGGGATGGGCCAGGGCCGGCAAGCCAACCATCGCCGCGGTGTAGCCGGCCAGCACAAAACCGTAGGCGCGAAAGTTGCGATTGCGGGTCGCGCCAGCAGTGCAGATGCCGACCCAGATCGCCAGCGAACCGAGGAACAGTTCAGTGTTCTGCGCAAACAACGCGATCAGGAACACCATCACCGCCGAGCCCGCCAGGGTGCCCAGGAAGCGGTAGAAACTCTTGGCGAATACCTGGCCGCTTTGCGGCTGCATCACGATAAATACCGTGATCATCGCGGTACGCGGTTGCGGCAATTCCAGGCGCATGGCCAGCCACAGCGTCAGGAACGCCGCGATCAGCACCTTGAAGATATAGACCCAGGTCACGCCATCACTGCGTGCCCAATCGAAGAAACCACGGCGCCACTCAAGCGAGTGCAACCAGCGCAGCGGTGCAGGCAAGGGAGTCATCGCATCCTACTCAGTGATCAAACACGGCGAGGGCCGCCGGGGTCTTGCTCGGTAAAGTCTGGCTGTCCTGAGGTACATCGCTGCCGGCACCGAGGCCACCGCCCAACGCGGTCACCAGTTCGGCGTGGGCACTCAGGCGTGCGGCCTGGACCTGCTGCTGCACCTGCTGCTGGCGGAACAACAGGCTCTGGGCATTCAGCACGTTGAGGTAGTCGGTGAGGCCGCGCTGGTAGGCGATCATCGCGATGTCATAGGTTTTCTGCGCCGAGGCCACCGATTCGGCGGCGAAGGCTTGCTGCTTGTCCATCGACTCGCGGCGGATCAACTGGTCGCTGATGCCCTTGAGCGCGTTGACCAGGGTCTGGTTGTAGTGCGCGACGGCGATGTCGTAGCCGGCGCTGGCTTCACCCAGTTGCGAGCGCAGGCGGCCACCGTCGAAGATCGGCAGGCTGATGGCAGGGCCGGCGGTGTAGTTGAGTTTCTTGCCGGTCAGGAAACTCAGCATTCCGCCGCCGGTGGCGACGTAGCCGAGGCTGCCCACCAGGTCGACGTTGGGGTAGAAACCGGCGTGGGCCACATCAATGCCACGGGCCTGGGCCGCCACTTGCCAGCGGCTGGCGACCACGTCCGGGCGCTGGCCGAGCAGTTCGGCGGGCAAGCTCGACGGCAGTTTCAGCGGTGCCGCGAGGGACAGGGTGGGCCGCTGCAACTGCGCGCCCGCCCCCGGCCCTTTGCCCGCCAGCGCGGCCAACTGGTTGCGACTCAGGGCGATCTGTTCATCCAGGGCGTCCATCTGGCGATGGGTTTCCGGCAGCGGCGTCTCGGCCTGGCTGACTTCGAAGTGGGTGCCGATCCCACCATTCAAACGCTTTTGCGCCAGGTCGAGAATCTGTTGTTGCTGGGCCAGGGTGGCGGCCACGATATCGCGCTGGGCGAAGTGCAACGACAGCTGGATATAGGCGCGCACCACGTTGTTCTGCAATTCGAGCTGCGTCTGGCGCGCTTCGGCGGCGCTCATGTGGGCCATGTCCACGGCGCGCTCGGTGGCGTTGCTTTCGCGGCCCCAGAGGTCGAGGGCATAGCTCAAGCCCAGGGACGCGTTGTTGTCCCAGGTGGTGGAATTGTCTAGCGCGCCTGGGCCGTAGAATTGGTCGCTCGGCCAGTTATGGCGCTTGAGCGCGGCGTCGCCATTGACCTGCAACGACTCGGCCGACTCGGCGATCCCGGCCATGGCCCGGGCTTCACGCACACGTGCAGCGGCCATGGCCATGCTCGGGCTGCCTTGCACGGCGAGGTCGATCCAGTGGTTGAGTTGCGGGTCGCCGTAGGCTTGCCACCATTGCGCGGTGGGCCAGTGGGCGTCCTGGGCGGCGCTTTTGATCGCTTCGTCGGTGGCCAATGTATTGGCGACGAGTGACTGGCCTTGAGGGGAGATTCCTCCGGTTCCGATGCAGCCGCTGATTGCTAACGATAAGGCCCAAACACTGAGAGTCTTCAGCTCTCTGCTGATGCGACGCGGCACTGCTGCGAATTCCTGAGAGGGTGTTGCGGGGAAGGTGGCGCAATTCTAAGGGGCGGGCCGGATGGCGATAAGGTGGGATTCTTGTGAATCTTTGTTACCGTTCAGGCGATAATCCGTTCGTAGGGATCACTGGATCCTGCAACTTCGTGTCACAATTTGCCATCTCCCCTGAGAGCACCTTAATGGACACCTTGCAAAACATGCGCGCCTTCAGTTGTGTGGCCGAAGCCGGCAGCTTCACCGCCGCCGCCGTGCAACTGGATACCACCACGGCCAACGTCTCGCGCGCGGTCTCCAACCTTGAGGCCCATCTGCAAACCCGTTTGCTCAACCGCACCACCCGCCGCATCGCCCTGACCGAGGCCGGCAAGCGCTATTTGCTGCGTTGCGAGCAGATCCTGGCGTATGTCGAGGAAGCGGAAGCCGAAGCCAGCGACGCCCACGCCCGCCCCGCCGGGCAGCTGAAAGTGCACACCATGACCGGCATCGGCCAGCACTTCGTGATCGATGCGATTGCCCGCTACCGCCGCACCCACCCGGACGTGACCTTTGACCTGACCATGGCCAACCGCGTGCCGGACCTGCTGGATGAGGGTTACGACGTGTCCATCGTGCTCGCCAGCGAGTTGCCGGATTCGGGGTTTGTCTCGCAGCGCCTGGGGATAACTTACAGCATCGCCTGTGCCTCGCCGGCCTACGTCAAGGCCAACGGCTGCGCGCAACGGCCCAGCGACCTGCTCAACCACGCGTGCCTGCGCCTGGTCAGCCCGGTGATTCAGCTGGATAAATGGTCGTTCAATGGCCCTGAAGGCCAGGAAAGTGTGGCGATCAACAGCTCACCGTTCCTGGTGAACTCGGCGGATGCGATGAAGACCGCGATCACCAGCGGCATGGGCGTTGGCCTGTTACCGGTGTATGCGGCGATTGAAGGGCTGCGCAACGGCACCCTGGTGCGGGTGATGCCCAACTACCGCTCCCAGGAGCTCAACCTGTACGCCATCTACCCGTCGCGCCAATACCTGGATGCGAAGATCAAGACGTGGGTGGAATACCTGCGCAGTTCCCTGCCGGAAATCATGGCCGCGCATCAGGCGGAACTGGCGGCCTATGAGCTAAGTGGCAGTTTGGGCGGGGTACGACTGAGTAACTGAGGGGGGGCGGCCGCTACACCGGCAGCGTAATGCCAAAGGTGTTGCCGCCGCCCTCGCTGCGCACAAACACATCTCCGCCGTGCATCAACGCGATCGCCTTGACGATCGCCAGTCCCAACCCGTGATTCGCCCCACTATTGCTGCGGGACGCGTCCACCCGATAGAACCGCTCGAACAACCGGGGCAGATGCTCGCTGGCAATCTCATCGCCCGGGTTGGTCACCCCGATCGCCACGTGGTCCTCCAGCACTTCGATCTTCACCTCGATCACCTGGCCAGGCGCCGTATGCTGCACCGCATTGCTCAACAGGTTGATCAACGCCCGGCGCAAGTGCGCCTTCTCGATCTGCACCTGGGCATCGCCGGTCACACGCACCTGCACCTGGGCGTCCTCGAGGATAAAGTCCAGGTAATCCAGGGTGGTCGCCACTTCATCCGCCAGCGAACTGGTGATCAGTTTGGTGGCCTTGCTGCCCTGGTCTGCACTGGCCAGGAACAGCATGTCATTGATGATCGAGCGCAGCCGTTCCAGCTCTTCGAGGTTCGATTGCAGCACCTCGAAATAATGCTCGGCCGAACGCCCACGGGTCAGCGCCACCTGGGTCTGGCCGATCAGGTTGGTCAGCGGCGAGCGCAGCTCATGGGCCACATCGGCGTTGAATGACTCCAGGCGCGAATAGGCCTGTTCTACCCGGTCGAGGGTCGAGTTGAAGGAGTTGACGAACTGCTTCAGCTCCGGCGGCAATGGCGACAATTGCAGGCGCCCGGAGAGTTTCGGCGGTGCAAGTTTCTGCGCCTCGTCCGACAGCTTGATCAGCGGCTTGAGACCGATGCGCGCCACCCAGAACCCCAGCAGCGAGGCCAGCAGCACGCCGACAAACGCCAGGCCGATCAGCGCCACCAGCAGTTGATGCTGGGTGGCGCGGAAGTTCTCGGTGTCGACCGCGATCAGGAAACGCAGCGGCGGGCGCTGCTCCTTGGCTGGAAACTGGCTGACCAATACTTTGAACGGGTAGGCATGGCCCGGCAGGCGCAAGTCGCGCTTGCCGGTCGGGCCGGCGGCAAAGGCGCGAATCTGCGCGTCCGGGTTGCCGTATTCGTAGGTCGGGTCGCTGCTCACCACCCAGAAGCGAATGCGCTTGTCTTCCTCTCCCAACAACTTGAGCTTGGCGGTGATCTTCGCCCAATGGTCCGGCGTACCGAAGCGATTGACCGAAGACTCCAGCACGCTGTAGCGCGCATCCAGCTCGGCCCCGGGCAGCAGGCCCAGGCCTTTGTCCACCTGCTGGTACAGCGCGCCGCCGATCAACAGGAAGATCAGCAGCGCCACCAGGGTGAACATGCCGCTCAGGCGCAGGGCGATGGAGTTAGCCGACACTGCGGTTCTCCAGCACGTAACCCATGCCACGGATGGTGTGCAGCAGTTTCTGTTCGAACGGCCCGTCGAGCTTGGCCCGCAGGCGTTTGATCGCCACTTCCACCACATTGGCGTCGCTGTCGAAATTGATATCCCAGACCATTTCCGCAATCGAGGTCTTGGACAGGATTTCACCCTGGCGCCGGGCCAATACGCTGAGCAGCGAGAACTCCTTGGCGGTCAGGTCCAGGCGAACGCCGTTGCGACTGGCCTTGCGGCTGATCAGGTCGATCCACAGGTCGGCGATGGTCACCTGCACCGGCTCATGCCCGCCACTGCGACGGGTAAGGGCTTGCAGGCGCGCCACCAGTTCGAGGAACGAGAACGGCTTGCCGAGGTAATCATCCGCGCCTTCGCGCAGGCCGCGAATACGGTCTTCCACGCGCTCGCGGGCGGTGAGCATGATCACCGGCGTCTGCTTGCGCGCCCGCAGCGCGCGCAATACGCCAAAGCCATCCAGGCCGGGCAGCATCACGTCGAGCACGATGACCGCGTAATCGTTCTCCAGGGCCAGGTGCAACCCTTCGACGCCTTCACGGGCGACGTCGACGGTATAGCCTTGCTCCGTCAGGCCGCGGTGCAGGTAGTCGGCGGTTTTTTCTTCGTCTTCAATAATCAGTACACGCATGAGCCTTTTGTTCCAGGACGGGGCCTCAGCCTCAGTGTGTGATTGCCAGCTGGGGAGCTGGTTTGGGTCTGTGGAAAAACTTCTCGAGGTACAAGTATATGACCGGTGTAGTGAACAGCGTCAGCGCCTGGCTCACCAGCAACCCGCCCACCACCGCGATACCCAACGGCTGGCGCATTTCCGCGCCGGGGCCGGAGCCCAGCATCAGCGGCACCGCACCCAGCAGGGCGGCCAGGGTGGTCATGATGATCGGCCGGAACCGCGTGACACACGCCTCATAAATCGCTTCCTCGGGCGGCAGGCCGCGTACGCGCTGGGCGTCCAGGGCGAAGTCGATCATCAGGATACCGTTCTTCTTCACGATCCCGATCAGCAGCACCAGGCCGATCAACGCCATGATCGAAAAGTCCTGGCCCATCAGTGACAACATGATCAGCGCCCCCAACCCCGCCGATGGCAAGGTGGAGATGATCGTCAGCGGGTGCACGAAGCTCTCGTACAGCACACCCAGGATAATGTAGACCGCCACCAGTGCCGCGAGGATCAGCCAGGGCTGGCTGGCCAATGAACTCTGGAACGCCTGGGCCGCGCCCTGGAAGTTGCCGATGATGGTGGTCGGCATGCCGATTTCATTCTTCGCCTGGTTGAGCAGGATCACCGCATCGCCCAACGCGACGCCGGGTGCCAGGTTGAACGACAGGTTGGCCGCCGGGAACATGCCGTCATGGCTGATGGACAAGGGCCCGACGGTGGGCGGGTCGACCTTGGCCACCGCCGACAACGGTACCATCTCGTTGGTCAGCGGCGAGCGCAGGTAGAAGTAGTTCAGGCTTTCGGCCTTGCCGCGTTGCTGGGTGTCCAGTTCCAGCACCACCTGGTACTGGTTGATCTCGGTCTGGAACTCGTTGATCTGGCGCTGGCCGAAGGCGTCGTACAGCGCCTGGTCCACATCGGTGGCGGTGAGGCCAAACCGCGCGGCGGCCTGACGGTCGATGCTGATGTGGGTGATGCTGCCGCCCAGCTGCAAGTCGTTGGACAGGTCGCGGAACGCCGGGTTGGCCCGCAGTTTTTCGGTGAGGCGCTGGGTCCAGGTATTCAGGGTCGGGCCGTCATTGCTCTTGAGCACGTACTGGTACTGGGCGCGGCTGGGGCCGGAGCTCAAGTTGATGTCCTGGCCGGCCCGCAGGTACAGGACGATGCCCGGCACTTTCGCCAGTTTCGGGCGGATCCGGTCGATAAACTGGCTGGCCGACACGTCGCGATCCCCGCGATCTTTCAAGGCAATCCAGAACCGGCCGTTGGCGATGGTCTGGTTGCTGCCGGTCACGCCCACCGAATGGGAGAACGCTTCCACCGCCGGGTCATCCTTGACGATCTCGGCGATTGCCTTGTGCTTGGCAACCATGTCCGGAAACGACACGTCGGCCGCCGCTTCGCTGGTGCCGAGGACGAAGCCGGTGTCTTGTACCGGAAAGAAACCTTTGGGGATAAACACGTAGCCGACCACGGCCAGGGCCAGGGTCACCATGAAGATCGCGGCCATGGTGCGTTGATGGGCCAGGGCGCGGCGCAGATTGCGCGCATAGCCGGCCAGCAGGCGTTCGCTGAAACCGGGTTTGTCGTGGGCATGATGGGTTGGCGCGCGCATGAACAATGCGGCCAGGGTCGGCGCCAGGGTCAGCGAGACCACCACCGAAATCAGGATGGTCGAGGTGGCTGTCAAGGCAAACTCCTTGAACAACCGCCCCACGACACCGCCCATGAACAGCAGCGGGATAAACGCCGCCACCAGCGAGAAGCTGATGGAGACCACGGTAAAACCGATTTCACCCGCGCCCTTGATTGCGGCTTCGCGCTTGTCGAGGCCCGCTTCCAGGTGGCGGTGAATGTTCTCCACCACCACGATCGCATCGTCCACCACAAACCCCACGGCGATCACGATCGCCACCAGGGTCAGGTTGTTCAGGCTGAAGCCCATCAGGTACATCAGGGCAAAACTGGCCACCAGCGACACGCCGAGCACGCTGGACACGATCAACGTGGCCGACAGCTGGCGCAGGAACAGCGCCATCACCGCCACCACCAGCAGGATGGCGATCAGCAGGGTCACTTCCACTTCATGCAGGGACGCGCGGATGGTCTTGGTGCGGTCGGTCAACACGCTGACCTGCACCGAGGCCGGCAGCATGGCTTGCAGGCGCGGCAGTTCGGCTTGAATGCGGTCCACGGTCTCGACGATATTCGCGCCGGGCTGGCGGGAGATCACCAGGTTGACGCCTGGGGTGTCGCCGGACCAGGCCTGCACGTAGGCGTTTTCCGAGCCGTTGATGACTTTGGCGATATCCCGCAGCTGTACAGGTGCCCCGTCCTTGTAGGACACGATCAGTTGGGCGTAATCCTCGGGGTGGAACAACTGGTCGTTGGTCGAGAGGGTCGACACGCTGTTCTCGCCGTAGATCGCGCCCTTGGCCAGGTTCAGGCTCGATTGCTGGATCGCCAGGCGCACGTCCGCCAGGGTCAGACCGATGGCCGCGAGTTTATCGGCCGACGCCTGCACCCGGATGGCCGGGCGTTGCTGGCCGGTAATGTTGATCTGGCCGACCCCATCGATCTGGCTGATCTGCCGGGCCAGCAGGGTTTCCACGTAGTCGCTCAGCTCGGTGCTGGGCATGCTGTCGGAGCTGACGCTGAGGATCAGCACCGGGCTGTCCGCCGGGTTGACCTTCTTCCAGGTCGGCAGGCTCGGCATGTCGCTGGGCAGTTTGCCGGACGCGGTGTTGATCGCCGCCTGCACTTCCTGGGCGGCGGTGTCGATGCTCTTGGTGAGGGTGAATTGCAGGGTCAGCAGGCTGGAGCCCAAGGCACTGCTGGAGGTCATCTGGGTCATGCCGGGGATGGCGCTGAATTGCACCTCCAGCGGCGTTGCCACGGATGAAGCCATGGTGTCCGGGCTGGCGCCGGGCAGCGTGGCACTGACCTGGATCGTCGGAAATTCCGCTTCCGGCAGTGGGGCGATGGCCAGGCGTGGAAAGGCAATCATCCCGAGCAATACCAAAGCGAAGGTCAGCAGCAAGGTGGCGACCGGGTGGTCGACGCACCAGGCCGACGGCGAACGACTGCCACTCATGGCTGCACCTTGGCATCAACGGTCTGGATCACCTGCGGCGGCTCCTTGAGCACATCGACCTGGGCGCCCGCCTTGAGCCGGGACTGGCCGTCGCTGACCAGCACATCGCCGGCCTGCACACCCTGGAGGATGTTCATGTCGCTGTTCTGGTACAGCACCTGCACCGGCACCACCTCAACCTTGTCACCCTTGAGCCGGTACACGAAGTGCGAATCCAGGCCGCGTTGCACCACGGTAGGCGGCACCACCAGGGCATTTTTGTGCAGGGCGGTCTGGATGCGGATCGTCACCAACTGCCCCGGCCAGAGTTTCTGTGCGCCGTTGCTGAACTCGGCCTTGGCGCGGATGGTGCCGGTGGTGCCGCTGATCTGGTTGTCGATCAGGCTCAGGCGGCCCTCCCCCAGCAGGTCGCCGGTCTGGCCGTCGGTGTCGGCGCCCATGTAGGCGTTGACGTCGGCGGGCAGTTGCGCGGCGATCAGGCCTTGCAGGGTCGGCAGCATCTGTTGCGGCAGGGAGAACTCGACGGCAATCGGGTCGATCTGGGTCACGGAGAACAAGCCCTGGGTGTCGCTCATGCGCAGGAAGTTGCCTTCATCCACCGTGCGAATCCCGACGCGACCGGTAACCGGCGAGCGAATCTGGGTGTACGAAAGCTGCACCTGGGCCGAATCAATCGCGGCCTGGTTGCCTTGGGCCGTGGCCTTGAGCTGGTTGACCAGGGCTTGTTGCTGGTCATAGGTCTGCTTGGACACGCCGTCGTCGATGCTCAGTTCCTTGTAGCGCTTGAGGTTGACCAGCGCGACTTGCAGTTGCGCCTGGCTTTCCCCGAGTTGCGCCTTGGCCTGGTCCAGGCTGGCGCGGATCGAGCGGTCATCAATGGTCGCCAGCAGGTCGCCGGCCTTCACCAGTTGACCTTCCTTGACCAGCAATTTGGTAAGGATGCCGTCGATCTGCGGGCGAATCACCACACTGTGCAACGACAGCACCGAGCCGATGCCGCTGACAAACCGCGGGATGTCCTGCTGTTTGACGCTGATCACCCGCACCGGGATCGCCGACGATGCGGTCAGTTTGGTCTTGGCCGGGCGGGTCACCACCCAGGCAACCACGGCCAGTACCACAAGGACGCCCACGATCAAGGCAGGTTTTCGTTGAATGTGCATGGGGTGAGGCGCCAGGGCAAAGGATCGGAAGAATGAAGGCTCTTTATAGCCCGCCAACCGGGTCAGCAAAGTGACTGCTAACTGACAGCGCCGTCAGTAAAGTCCGACCATTCGTACGAGCAGTGGTTAAAGATCCGAGGCGCGCAGGTATACTGCGCGGCGGTGTGGCCTGCAAGTCGGGCCCGCGTCATTTTCAGTACTCCCCGGAGCCACCATGAATTCCCCGACACAACCCGCTGTTGAAGCGGTCGACATCGACCAACAGGCCAACCCTGACAGCGTCGAAGGCGAAACCAAGGCCGAGATCCCGGCGTTCAAGTTTCCGTTCAAGCCGGGCGAACTGGCCGGGGCGAAAAACGCCAGCCAGCCGTGGTACAAAAACGGCGCCAAGAACGGCCACACCAAGAGCCCGGGCATGGCGCCTCCCGGCACCCGTCGCTCGATGGGCAAGCGCTGACCGGTAATAAATCCTCCGCAATGGAGATTTATGCCTACAACAGTTACTGACGTTTCGCCTTGTAGGCCTGCGGCCAATTCTTGAAAGCTTGCATGACACCCGCTTGCCCCGACTCTTTCGCTCGGGGCTGGACGTGGTAAAGCTGGTTTTCTGGAAAAGGACGTCCCCTGTGGTTCTGATACGCACCTGTGTCGTGCTGTTGTTGTCGCTGATGGCCAGCGTTTTCTCCACCACTGCGGCCAGCGGTCAACCACGGCATGAAATTCGTTTCGCCGTTGCTGCGCAATTTCCACCCTTCCAAAGCCGCAATCAACATGGCCAGCTTGCAGGGCTGAACATCGAGCTGGGCAATGCCCTGTGCATACAGCTCAATGTGCGGTGTACCTGGGTCGACCAGGTCCTTGTGGAAAACTTCCCCGCCCTTGAAGCCAGGCAATTCGACGCGATCATGGGCATGGCCCCTACACTGAAACGGCGCCAGCGGGTGAATTTCACCGATAACCTTTATCCGATCACCACGCGCCTGGTGGCCCGCAAGACATCAGGGTTGAAGCCGACCCCACGGTCACTGAAGGGCAAGCGCGTGGGCGTTCTGGTGGGCAGCAACCGCGAAGCCTTCGCCCTGTCGAAGTGGGCGCCCAAGGGGGTCATCGTCAAGGCATTCTGGCGCAATGACGAGCTGATCCGCAGCCTGCTGGCAGGCGACATCGATGCAACATTGCAAGGCACCGTGGAAATCCGTGAGGCGCTGCTCGACACCGCTGATGGTCAGGTTTTCGACTTCCTCGGCCCTCACGTCTCCACCGAACTGCTGGGTAACGGCGTGGCGATCGCACTACGCAAGCCCGACACCGCCTTGCGCAGCGCCCTCAATCACGCCCTCGAGCAACTGAAGCAGAGCGGCGAATACCAACGCATCATCGAGCCCTACCGCCTGGACGCGCCGCTCTCCAGACCGTAATGGCCAATTAATTGCGCGGAACATGAGCTGGATCAGTATTTGCCCAACCGGTGCGCTTAGAGTCGACGCCCTGCCGACTCCTCCAACAATCACGAGCGCGCTTTTCCATGAAGATCAATCTGCCGGTCACCGGTCGAAATGTGGATTTTGCCCCCGACGCCAATATCCTCTCGACCACCGACCTGACCAGCGCAATTACCTACGCCAACCAGGACTTCATCGATATCAGCGGCTACACCCGCGAGGAGCTGCTGGGCACGCCGCACAACCTGCTGCGTCACCCGGACATGCCGGCCGCGGCGTTTGCGCACATGTGGCAGGTATTGAAAAGCGGTCGCTCGTGGATGGGCATGGTGAAAAATCGCTGCAAGAACGGCGATCACTATTGGGTCAGTGCCTATGCCACGCCGGTCACCCGGGACGGCGTGACGGTGGAGTATCAATCGGTGCGCACCAAGCCCGATGCACGGCGGGTGCATCGGGCCGAACGGGCCTATGCCCGCCTGCGTGCCGGCACTCGGCGAGCACGGCCCGTGGTGGGCATGACCTTCAAGCTGTCGGCATGGGTCCTGGGGGCTTGCGCCGCAACCTGGGCATTGGGCCTTGGGCTGGCGACTTATCCGCTGACCTGGCAACTGCTGGCGGGAACGGCGGCCTGCGCCGTGGGGGTAGCGGGTGTGCATGGCTTGTTACGGCCCCTGGCACAGTTGAACCAGCGGGCACGGCTGATTGCCGATAACCCGCTGAGCCAGGCGATCTACACCGGGCGCAAGGACGAGTTCGGGCGTATCGAGTTTGCCATGCAGATGCTGGAGGCCCAGGTGGGCGCAGTGGTCGGCCGGATTGGCGATGCGTCGCAACGTCTGTCCGGCCATGCCGCGGCGCTGGTGCAACAACTGGACAGCAGCCACACCAGCAGCCTCGGCCAACAGACCCAGACGGATCAGGTCGCCGCCGCGATCAATCAAATGGCCGCCAGCGTGGCGCAAGTCGCCGAGCACGCGCTGCAGGCGTCCAGGGCCGCTGACCAGGCCGGCAGCGAAACCCGCGAGGGCCATCAACGGGTGGATGAAAGCCGCGACGCGGTGCTGCGTTTGTCCGAGGAACTGGCGCGGGCCACCGCAGTGATCCATCAACTGGAAAGCCACAGCGGCGATATTTCCGGGGTGCTGGAAGTGATCCGGGCGATTGCCGAACAGACCAACCTGCTGGCGCTGAATGCCGCCATCGAAGCGGCGCGGGCCGGGGAGCAAGGACGCGGGTTTGCTGTGGTGGCCGATGAGGTACGAGGCCTGGCCCAGCGTACGCAGGATTCGACCAATGAGATCCAGCGCATGATCAGCACCCTGCAAGGCGGCGCCCGGGATGCGGTGCAGGCGATGGCGCAAAGCAGCCAGCATGTGGAGGCCAGCGTCGATCAGGCCCAGCGCGCCGCTGCCGCACTGGATGGGATCAGCCAGCGAGTGACCCGAATTACCGCCATGAGCCAGCAGATCGCGGCGGCGGTGGAAGAACAGAGTGCGGTGAGCGAAGACATCAATCGCAACATCATCGGCATTCGCAATGCCGGGGAAGTGACGGTCAGCGCTGGCCAGCAGAGCCAGCTCAGCTCAGGGGACGTGGCGGGGCTGGCGGATGACTTGCGGCGGTTGGCGGAGGAATTCTGGGGCAAGCGGCGCTAGCGCTTAAGCCGCCCGCAATGAAATGAAGGCGTAGTTCGCCGGCACCTCGGTGGCAATCCGGGCGCCGGCATCCAGCAGTTGCTCGGCAATGTCCATCCCGGACACATGAAACACCCACTCATTGGCCTGCACGACTTCTTGCGTCGCCAACTCGATCGCCTGGGCAAACAGGCCCATGTCGGGCAAGTACGCGGTAAACCCATCGCCCTTGAGCGCCGTGGTATGGATGCCCAGCAACCCGCACACGGCTTCCTTGGCCTGGATATCATCGCGGTCAGCCTGGCGTGAGCGGCGGATCAACTCGGCCAGCTCCTTGTCCATCAACTCGCCCCCCACGATCAGCGCCGGCCCCTGCTCCCAGGATTCCGGCGGGCAGTCCTTGGCTGCCGGGTTCAACGGGATGTGCGGATTGATCTCCATCGGGTAGATGCGGCACACCAACGGCCGCCGCTCGTAAATGCGGCAACGGTCGTCTTCGTCAAGATTCCGGCAGCGCCCGGCGTTATAGGCGGCAAAGGTGATTGCCACATACGCCTCGGTATTGCCGCTGGGCACGATGGCGGAACGGCGTTGCGCGTGGTCACGTTGCAACTCGGGCAGCCCCAGGCCACTGCCCAGGAAACCTTCCACCAGCACGATGACATTACCGCCGTCAGCCGCCCAGCTGCGGGCTTCTTCGAGGGTCAAGGGCACATGGTGGTCGGTGCAGCATTTGCCGCAACCGACGCAGGAAAAATGGGTATTCATGGAGGATCTGTCACCAGGCAAGGTCAGAAGGCACTCATGAACGGTGGCGGGTTTTTGCCTCTGTTCACCGTTCTGCCTCTGTGCAAAGCAAGTTATGCGCCAGCGCCGTCAGTCCTCGGGGACAAGGTCGCGAAGCACAAACACCATGCCCGCACGTTCATACAGCTGCCGTGCCCGCAAGTTGGACTCCAGCACCTTGAGGTCGACAAACGCTTCGCCGCGTTGCTTGAACACCTGGAAGGTGTGCAGCAATAACGCACGGCCCAACCCCATGCCCTGGGCACAGGGGTGAATGGCCAGGTTCTTGATGTAGGCGCTGGTCCAGCATTGGGACACACCCAGGATGCCGCTGGCGTTACTCGCCACCAGGCACAGTTTGGGGTCGAACTCGGCATCGGTAACGAACTGCTGGCGCCAGTGCTCAAGGGAGCCGACCCGTCCGCCGCCTTGTTCCTGGGCCAGGCTCAATACCGCATGGATCGCCGGGGCCATGGCTTCGCGGTAATGATCCAGCTGGATATCCGCCGGCCACTGCGGGGCGGGCAGGCTGCCGGTGAGGTCGCGGCGCAGCAGCTGGAAATATTCACCCACCGGTCACAGGCCCTGTTGCGCCACGGTCTGGGCGGCTACCACCAGGCACTTGGTCAGTTCCGGCGAAGAAAACTTGGTGAGTACCGCATTGGCGCCGGCCAAGCGGGCTTTTTCGCTGTTCATCGCACTGTCCAGGGAGGTGTGCAGCAGCACATAGAGGTCCTGGAAGTCCGGGGTTTCCCGCAGGGTGCGGGTAAAGGCGTAGCCGTCCATTTCGGACATTTCGATGTCCGAGACCACCACGTTGATTTGCTCGACGGTGCCTTGCAGCTCCAGCAAACGGTCAATGGCTTCCTTGGCGCTGCGGGCGGTGTGGCACGTGAGGCCGAGGTTGCGCAGGGTGTGCACCGATTGCTGCAGGGCCACCTGGCTGTCGTCCACCACCAGGATTCGGGCGTTGCCCAGCACTTCGGCCTCTTCCATGGTCAGGTCGGTGGGCGCCGCTTCGATCTGCGCCGGGGCGATGCCGTGGATGACTTTCTCGATGTCCAGCACTTGCACCAGGGCGCCTTCGACCTGGGTCACGCCGGTGATAAACGAACGCGTACCGCCGGAACCAAACGGCGGCGGGCGAATGTCGGTGGTCAGGCAGTGCACGATCTTGCTCACCGCCTGCACATGCAGGCCCTGCTTGGAACGGCTGACATCGGTGACGATCAGGCAGCCGCCGTCCGGGTCTTGCAGGGGCATCTCCCCCAGGGCGCGGCTCAGGTCGATCACCGACAACGCGGTGCCGCGCAAGGTGGCGATGCCTTTGACGTGGGGGTGCGACTCCGGCAGCTTGGTCAGCGGTGGGCAGGGAATGATTTCACTGACTTTCAGCAGGTTGATCGCCATCAGCTTGCCGCTGCGCAAGGTAAAGAGCAGAAGCGAGAGTGAATCTGCGCGGGCTTTGGTGGTGGACATAAAAACCTTCTGTGGATCAGGGATGACGATCTATAGACCGTTATCGACTTGCACGCGAAAAACTGTAGGAGCGAGCTTGCTCGCGAAAAACCTGAGGGCGCTGTGTTTATCCAGGATGCCCGCGTTATCGTTGACGCTTTTCGCGAGCAAGCTCGCTCCTACAACAAGCAGTCGTCAGCCCTTCCACACCTGCGGGTTTACCAGATCCTGCGGACGCTCGCCCAGCAAGGCGCTGCGCAGGTTTTCCAGGGCGCGGTTGGCCATGGCTTCGCGGGTCTCGTTGGTGGCCGAGCCGATGTGCGGCAGGGTCACCGCATTGCTCAGTTGGAACAGCGGCGACTCGGACAGCGGCTCCTGCTCGTACACATCCAGGCCGGCACCACGGATTGTGTGGTTTTGCAGGGCCTGGATCAGCGCCGGCTCATCCACCACCGGGCCACGGGAGATGTTCACCAGGATCGCACTGGATTTCATCAGGCCCAGCTCGCGATGGCTGATCAGGTGGCGGGTTTTCTCGCTCAGTGGCACCACCAGGCAGACGAAATCGGCTTCGGCCAGCAACTGGTCGAGGCTGCGAAACTGCGCGCCGAGTTCCTGTTCCAGTTCGGTCTTGCGGCTGTTGCCGCTGTACAGAATCGGCATATTGAAACCCAGGCGACCCCGACGCGCGACGGCCGCGCCGATGTTGCCCATGCCGACGATACCCAGGGTCTTGCCGTGTACATCACAGCCAAACAACGGCGCGCCGACGCTGGCTTTCCACTGGCCGGCCTTGGTCCAGGCGTCCAGTTCGGCGACGCGGCGGGCGCTGCTCATCAGCAGGGCGAAGGCCAGGTCGGCGGTGCTTTCGGTGAGCACATCCGGGGTGTTGGTGAGCATGATCCCGCGCTCATTGAAGTACGCCAGGTCGTAGTTGTCGTAGCCCACCGACACGCTGGAAACCACTTCCAGTTTGCTCGCACCTTCCAGTTGCGCGCGGCCCAGTTTGCGGCCTACGCCGATCAGGCCGTGGGCATGGGGCAAGGCTTCGTTGAACTGGGCGTTGATGTCGCCCTGCTTGGGGTTGGGGGCGATGACATCGAAATCCTGTTGCAGGCGTTCGATCATTTCCGGGGTGGCGCGGCTGAAGGCGAGGACGGTCTTTTTCATGGAAGGCAGGCTCATCGACTACGTGGGAATGGCAAGCACGCTAACATTCTTGGGTAGGGCTTGTCAGGCCGGCCCTCACACCCCACAGCCAGACTGTTGCGATTTGGGCAACAGTCATTATCTTGTTACACTCTGTATCGCACCGCTCACCTGCGCTAATTTGTCGCATCGATGAGCGCAGCGGTTAAGACCGACCCGCTCTCCCCCGATTTCCCTCGACTTATTTCCAGGGCTCTACACTGGGAATCTGTCTTAAAGCCGCTGAGTTCAGCGGCTTTTTTTTGCGCTGAAAAAAGGCCAGGAACCCCAACAACACTGGCCGGTTTCGATTGACCCAAAGGAGCTCCACCGGTGAAAACCTCGCTGACGTTCACCCCGTTATTCCTCGCGATTGCTGCAACGATCGTTCCCCTTGCCCACGCGGCAGACACCCCGGCCACCGACGGCTTCGTCGAAGGTTCCAGCTTCAAGATCAACACCCGCAACTACTACATGAACCGCGACCGTCGCGACATTCACACCGATGACAGCAAGGAATGGGGCCAGGGCTTCATCGGCATCTTCGAATCCGGCTACACCCCCGGCATCGTCGGCTTCGGCCTGGACGCCAACGCCATGCTCGGCCTCAAGCTCGACGGCGGTGGCGGCACCGATGGCTCGAGCATCCTGCCGGTAAGCTCCGGCAACGGCAAAGCGCCCGGCTCGTTCTCCACCGCCGGCGCCACCCTGAAAATGCGCGCCTTCGACACCGAACTGAAAGCCGGCGACCTGTTCCTCAACAACCCGGTGATTGCCGGCGGCATGACCCGCATGCTGCCCCAGACCTTCCGCGGCGTGAGCCTGACCAACCACAGCCTGGACGGCTGGATGTTCGAGGGCGGCCAGGCCAGCTTCACCAAGCTCTACAACCAGAGCGGCCGTCGCCGCATCGGCACCAGCTACGGCGCATTGCCCAATGGCGAAGACAGCCGCCACCTGGACTGGGCCGGCGTGTCCTTCAGCGGCGTGCCGGGGCTGACCAGCAACCTGTACGCGTCCGAACTCAAGGACATCTGGAACCAGTACTACTACGACCTGGACTACACCTGGCAGTTGAACGAGCTGGTCAGCCTGAACCCGGGCCTGCACTACTACCACACCCAGGAGACCGGCAAAGCCTTGCTGGGCAACATCGACAACAACACCTACAGCCTGCATTTCACCGTGGGCGTGGGCAATCACAGCGTTACCGCCGCCTACCAGCGGGTCAACGGCAACACGCCGTTCGACTACATCAGCCAGGGCGACAGCATCTACCTGGACAACTCCCAGCAATACTCCGACTTCAACGGCCCCAACGAGCGCTCGTGGAAGCTCAAGTACGCCTATGACTTCGTCGGGCGGGGCCTGCCGGGCCTGACCTCGGCGGTGTCGTATATCAGCGGCAAGACCGACCTGACCACGGTCGATCCGGACAGCCGTGGTTACTCATCCTGGTACAGTGCCGACGGCAAGAACGCCAAGCACTGGGAACGGGACATCGACCTCAAGTACGTGGTGCAAGGCGGCAAGGCCAAGGACCTGGCCGTGCGCCTGCAATGGGCGACCAATCGCGGCGGCAATGGCTACGCGGCAGTGGACCGGGACGTGGATGAGTACCGCGTGATCGTCGACTATCCGATTGACGTTTTTTAACCTTCAGGCTTTCTTTTAGCGGCGACGACTTATTTTTCACAGCATGGAACTAAACTGCCAGCATCTTGAGTGCCGAAGCCAGTCCCATGAGTCAACGCCGCGCCTTCACCCTGCCTGCACGCCCGGAGCTTTTGCTGATTCTGGGCAGTGGCCTTACTGTCGTGCTGATCGTGGTCATCGTTGCCGTACTGCTGATCCGCGAACACGCCAGCGCCTTGCAGGCAGCCAAGCGTTCCACTAGCAATATCACCCAACTGATCAATGCCGATGTGCTGCGCAACGTCGAGCTCTACGACCTGGCGCTGAACGGCCTGATCACCGCAACCACTCGCGATGACCTGCCCCAGGTTTCCGCCGAAGTCCTGCATATGGTGCAGTTCGACCAGTCCACGGCCGCCCCTTTCAAAGGCGAAGTCCTGCTGCTGGACAAAACCGGCGCGGTCACCGCCGACTCCTCCACGCTGACCCCCACGCCACGTAATTTCGCCAATCGCGACTATTTCCAGATCCACCAGCAGAACCCCGATGCCGGGCTGTTCATCAGTCGGCCCTTCAAGATTCGTTGCGACTGCGATCAAGTCTGGCGCATCGCCTTCAGCCGCCGGGTGCCCGGGCCCAATGGCGAGTTTGCCGGTGTGGCGGTGGCAACCATGCGCCTGGCGTATTTCGACCAGCTGTTCAATAGCCTGACCATCGGCAGCGGCAGCAGCATCAACCTGCTGAATAACGACGGCATCCTGTTGGCCCAGCAGCCGCTGCTCGAAAGAGACATGATCAACAAGGACCTGAGCGCGCGGCCCAACTTCAAGCGAATGCTGCGCGAAGGCAGCGGCAGTTTCAGCGCCATCTCCGCCATCAGTGGCGCGCAACGGCTGTACACCTTCACCAGCGTCGGCGCGCTGCCGCTGATTGTGGTGGTGGCGTTGTCGAGCGATGACGTGTTTGCCGCCTGGAAGCGCGCCGCCCTGCTGATCAGTGGCGCCACCGGCGTACTGTGTGTGGGGCTGTTGTGGCTGACCTGGATGCTGCGCCTGGAACTGCGCCGCCGCTATCGTGCCGAGAAGGTGTTGTCGGAACTGGCGGCCACCGACGGCCTCACCGGCCTGGCCAACCGCCGCACCCTCGACCAGCGCCTGCGCCTGGAATGGGAGCGCGCGCAACGCTCAGGCGAGCCACTGGCCTTGCTGATGATTGATGTCGACCACTTCAAGGCCTTCAACGACCGCCATGGTCACCAGGGAGGCGACGAGGCCTTGCGCAACGTGGCCCGGGTCATCGGCAGCAATATTCGTCGCCCCGCCGACCTGGCCGCGCGCTACGGCGGTGAAGAGTTCGCGGTGATCCTGCCGGATACCGACGGCGAGGGCGCTAGCACCATCGCCGAACATATCCGCAGTGCGGTGGAGCACTTGCCACCGGCAGACGGCGACGCGCTGTCGGTCACCGTCAGCGTCGGGCTCAGTACCTGGGACAAACGCAGCCGTGGCTCGCTGGAAGAGCTGCTGCTGAGTGCCGATCGGGCGCTGTATGACGCCAAGCATTCCGGGCGCAACCGCATCGTTCACAGCCAGGCCACATAAGCCGTTATCAGCAACTACGCTAAGGGCATCCTCGAAGCAGAAGTACGCCCGATGAGCCCAGGCACTACCCGCCCGCCCCGCCCCACCCACCGTCCGGAGCTGCTGCTGATCATCGGCAGTTGCGTCACGGTGCTGCTGATCATGCTGGTGGTCGCGGTGCTGCTGATTCGCGAACACGCCAACACGTTGCAGGCGGCCCAGCGCACGGCCAATAACATCACCCAACTGATCGACGCCGACGTGCTGCGCAACGTCGAGCTGTACGACTTGTCGATCAAAGGCCTGATCGCCGCCACCGAACGCACTGATTTGGCTGGGGTATCGGCCGGCATCCGTCACCTGGTGCTGTTCGACCGTTCCGAAGCGGCGCCCTACAAAGGCGACATCCTGTTGCTGGACAAGGATGGCAACGTGATCGCCGACTCAGCCCTGCAGACACCCAAATCCGCCAACTTCGCCGACCGCGACTACTTCCAGGCCCATCGGCAGAATCCCGACCTGGGCCTGTTCATCAGCCGGCCCTTCACGGCGCGCTGCGTGTGTGACGACCAATGGCGTATCGCTTTCAGCCGCCGGGTTTCCGGGCCGGATGGGCGATTCCTCGGCGTGGCCGTGGCCACCATGCGCCTGTCGTACTTTCAGCAACTGTTCCGCAGCCTGAATATCGGCAGCGACAGCACCATCAACCTGATCAACCAACAAGGCATCCTGCTGGCCCAGCAGCCGTTGCTGGAACGGGACATGATCGACAAGGACCTCAGCCAGCGGCCAAACGTCGCGCGCATATTGCACGAGCGCGACGGCAACTTTCGCGGCACCTCCAGTGTGGATGAGGAGCACCGCCTGTATACCTTCTCAACGGTGGGCGATTTACCGCTGATCGTCGTCGTGGGGCTGTCCACGAATGACATATTCGCCCCCTGGAAGCGCGCAGCACTGGTGATCAGCGGCGCCACCGGGATTTTGTGCATCGGCCTTTTGTGGCTGACCTGGATGCTCTGCATGGAACTGCGCAGGCGCCACCGTGCCGAACAGGTGCTGTCAGAACTGGCAGCCACCGACGCGCTTACCGGCCTGGCCAACCGCCGCACCCTGGACCAGCGCCTGCGCCTGGAATGGGACCGCGCCCAGCGTTCGGCCGAGCCGTTGACGGTGCTGATGATTGACGTGGACCACTTCAAAGCGTTCAACGACCGACATGGCCATCAAGGTGGCGACGAGGCACTGCGCACGGTGGCGCAGGTGATCGAGGGCAATATCCGCCGCCCGGCTGACCTCGCGGCTCGCTATGGCGGGGAAGAATTTGCAGTGGTGCTGCCGCATACCGACAGCCAGGGTGCACGCGTGATTGCTGAACATATCCGCAGCAGTGTCGAACACCTGCCGCGAGTGAGCGGGGATACGGTGCCGATTACCGTCAGCATCGGCCTCAGTACCTGGACCAAAAACAGCCGCACCACGCTGGAGGAATTACTGCTCAACGCCGACCAGGCGCTGTATGAGGCCAAGCATACCGGGCGTAATCGCGTTGTTGATGCCGGCGCTTTAAAGCCGTGACGCGAAGCGTCACAGGAGGCGTTACCACGCAGAGCGTGGGAACGATCAAAAAAAAGGCCACCCGAGGGCGGCCTTTAAAAACAAAAGGAAAGAGAGTTGTTACTTACACCGCCGCGACGGGACGCATGTAAGAGATCGGTGCGGTGCTGGCATCTTCGAAGGTCACGACTTCCCAGGCATCTGTCTGTGCAATCAGCTTGCGCAGCAGTTGGTTGTTCAGGGCGTGGCCAGACTTGAAGCCTTTGAACTCGCCTATCAGGCTATTGCCCAGCAGGTAGAGGTCACCGATTGCATCGAGGATCTTGTGCTTCACGAATTCGTCTTCATAGCGAAGGCCGTCTTCGTTCAGTACACCATCCGCGTCGACCACAATGGCGTTTTCAACGCTGCCGCCGAGTGCGAGGTTGTGCTTGCGCAGGTACTCGATGTCACTCATGAAACCAAAGGTACGGGCGCGGCTGACTTCTTTTACGAACGAAGTGCTGGAAAAATCCACGCTTGCACTTTGGGTGCGGTCACGGAATACCGGGTGATCGAAATCGATCTCAAAGCTCACTTTAAAGCCTTCGAACGGGACGAAGGTGGCGCGCTTGTCGCCGTCTTCTACTGTCACTTCCCGCAGAATGCGAATGAACTTCTTGGCTGCGTCCTGTTCTTCCAGGCCGGCAGATTGAATCAAGAATACGAAGGGTCCGGCGCTGCCATCCATGATCGGGACTTCGGACGCGGAGAGCTCGACGTAGGCGTTATCGATGCCCAGACCGGCCATGGCCGAGAGCAAGTGCTCCACCGTGTCCACTTTGACGTCACCGTTGACCAACGTGGTCGACATCGTGGTTTCGCCAACATTTTCCGCGCGAGCAGGTATCTGCACCACAGGGTCCAGGTCGGCACGAACAAACACGATGCCGGTGTCGACAGGTGCGGGCTTGAGGGTCAGGTATACCTTCTCCCCGGAGTGCAGACCTACACCTGTGGCACGGATAATATTCTTCAGGGTGCGTTGTTTAATCATGGCTTGGACCGCTTCAGCGCAAATTGCGAACTGGTATCAACAAAGGCTGGCGATAATAGCAGACCAGACCTTTGCTGAACACCAATCACCTTCATAGCCCTGATACATTCCATTAATCGGCCTGACGACGCAGGAAAGCCGGGATGTCCAGGTAGTCCAGGTCATCTTGCGGATTCGGGCTGCGGGATGCAGCAGCACCGGCCTGAGCCTGGTTGCGCATCACGGTCGGACGATCCAGGTCACGATAGTTCACAGACGGCAGTTCCTGGCGCGAAGGCGCTGGAGCGGCAGCTTGCTGGCTGGCGTGGCTGGTATGGACGGTGTTGTCGATGACCTTTACAGGCTTCTCGATTTTCGCACCCAGGCCGGTCGCAACAACGGTCACGTGCAGTTCGTCGCGCATGTCCGGATCGATAACGGTACCGACCTTGACCATGGCGTGCTCGGAAGCGAAGGCTTCGATGATGCTACCCACGTCGGAGTACTCACCCAGGGACAGGTCAGGACCGGCGGTGATGTTCACCAGGATGCCGCGTGCGCCTTGCAGGTTCACGTCTTCCAGCAACGGGTTGCGGATCGCCGCTTCGGTAGCTTCACGTGCACGGTTCGGACCGCTGGCGCAGCCAGTGCCCATCATCGCCATGCCCATTTCGCTCATCACGGTACGTACGTCGGCAAAGTCGACGTTGATCATGCCCGGACGCTTGATGATGTCGGAGATACCGCGAACGGCACCGGCCAGTACATCGTCAGCCTTGGCAAACGCAGACAGCAGGCTTGCGTCCTTGCCGAGGATGGTCAGCAGCTTCTCGTTGGGAATGGTGATCAACGAGTCGACGCTTTCGGACAGCAGACGGATGCCTTCATCGGCGATCTGCATGCGCTTGCGACCTTCGAACGGGAATGGACGGGTCACGACGGCAACCGTCAGGATCCCCATTTCCTTGGCCACTTCGGCAATGATCGGCGCAGCACCGGTACCGGTACCACCGCCCATGCCCGTGGTGATGAACACCATGTTGGTGCCTTGCAGCACTTCAGCGATGCGCTCGCGGTCTTCCAGGGCGGCTTGACGGCCGACTTCCGGATTCGCGCCGGCACCCAGGCCCTTGGTCACGGCTGTGCCCAATTGCAGGATGGTGCGTGCACCGATGCTTTTGAGGGCCTGGGCGTCAGTGTTGGCGCAGATGAATTCAACGCCTTCAATGTTGCTCTTGACCATGTGGTTGACAGCGTTGCCGCCGCCACCGCCGACGCCGATCACTTTGATGACCGGGCTTGCGGGGATGTTGTCTACGAGTTCGAACATTTTCCCTCTCCTTTCATTTCTCTAGTTTTTTCGCCTACTACTTGAAACGGTGTTGCGGTAAATCTTTAGAAATTGCCTTTCACCCAAGCCTGCAACCGCTCGAACAACGGCGCTTTCGCTTCGTCGTCGCTTCTGTAGCTGTCGCGGTTGCTCGGGCCCGACAGGGAAATGCCGTCGGTCTGCTTTTGCAGCCCGTACAACAGCAAGCCCACACCGGTGGAATAAATCGGGTTGCGCACTACGTCGCCCAGGCCTTTCACGCCATGGGGCACGCCCAGGCGGACCGGCATGTGGAAGATTTCCTCGGCCAGTTCGACCGCGCCTTCCATCTTCGAGGTGCCACCGGTCAGCACGATGCCGGCCGGGATCAAATCTTCGTAGCCGCTGCGACGCAGTTCAGCCTGGATCAGGGTGAACAGTTCGTCGTAGCGCGGCTCGACCACTTCGGCCAATGCCTGGCGCGACAGTTCGCGCGGTGGACGGTCGCCCACGCTTGGCACCTTGATGGTTTCACCGGCACCGGCCAGCTTGGCCAGGGCGCAGGCGTAACGGATCTTGATTTCTTCGGCGTACTGGGTCGGTGTGCGCAACGCCATGGCGATGTCGTTGGTCACCTGGTCACCGGCAATCGGGATCACGGCGGTGTGACGAATCGCACCCTCGGTGAAGATCGCGATGTCCGTGGTGCCGCCGCCGATGTCCACCAGGCACACGCCCAGTTCTTTTTCGTCGTCGGTCAGTACCGAGTAAGCCGAAGCCAACTGCTCGAGAATGATGTCGTCGATTTCCAGGCCGCAGCGGCGCACGCATTTTTCAATGTTCTGTGCAGCGTTGACGGCGCAGGTCACCACGTGAACCTTGGCTTCCAGACGTACGCCCGACATGCCCAGGGGCTCGCGAACGCCTTCCTGGTTATCGATCACGTAGTCCTGCGGCAGGGTGTGCAGCACGCGCTGGTCAGCCGGGATCGCCACGGCTTGCGCTGCGTCGAGTACCCGCTCCAGGTCAGCCGAGCTGACTTCGCGGTCGCGAATCGCCACGATGCCGTGGGAATTCAGGCTGCGGATGTGGTTGCCGGCAACGCCGACAAATGCCGAGTGAATCCGGCAACCGGCCATCAGCTGCGCTTCTTCGATGGCGCGCTGGATCGATTGCACGGTGGATTCAATATTTACCACCACGCCCTTCTTCAGGCCCCGGGACGGATGCGTGCCGATTCCGACGATTTCCAGCGTGCCGTCGTCCGCGACCTCGCCTACCAGCGCCACCACCTTGGAGGTGCCGATATCCAGACCGACGATCATTTTGCCGCTTTGCACGTTTGCCATGGGTCCTGCCTCTTCTTAATTCTTCGCGACAGCAGGTTGCGCTGCCGTGGGCGCCGCAGGGGCCCGCCAGCCGACGGCAAGGCCGTTGGCGTAACGCAGGTCGATGCTCGCAATGTTCGTAATCTGTTCTTTCAAGGTCTTTTCATAGATGGCGATAAAACGGCGCATCTTTTCCACCAGGTTGCCGCGTCCCAGCAACAACTCGATGCCCGGGCCGGAACTGCCTGCACCCGTGGTCAAAAACCAGCTGCCCCGCTCGCGCAATTCCAGTCGCGCAATCGAGAAGCCCAAGGGCCGCAGCATCTGGCTCAACGCCTGGTACTGCTGCATCACTTGCTGCTGCGCCCGCTGCGGTCCGAACAACTGCGGCAGGTGCTCGTAATTCGCCACTTCGCGAGGTGCAAACGCCTGGCCCTGGTTGTTCAACAGCGCACCATCACCCCAACGGGCCACGGGCAGTTGTTCTTCCAGGCGGATCGTCACTTGATCCGGCCACACGCGACGTACTTCGGCGTGGGCAATCCATGGCATCTGTTCCAGCTCGGAGCGCATGCCTGCCAGGTCGATGGTGAAGAAGCTCGACGCCACAAACGGGGCGATTCGCTGCTGCACGGCTTGCTGGCTGATGTAGCTCAAGTCACCCTGCACGCTGATCTTGGTGATCGGCCGGTCGGCATACGGCAGCAGGCGCTGGGCGCCTTCATACGTACCGAACCCCAGGGCCACCAGGATCACCGGCCAGAACAGCGCCTTGAGAAAACCAAAGTTGGCTTTCGGCATGCGCGCCGACATCGGCTCTTTAGCCACCATTCGGCTGGCACCACGCGGCACCGGCTTGCGGCCGGGAGCGGGTTGCTGATGACGAAGCGATGCGCCGTTCATGGTCTTAGCCTCGTGGCTCTATGCTTGCTGCCAGGATCGCCAGCACCAACTGCTGGAAATCCAGGCCGGCGGCACGAGCGGCCATGGGTACCAGGCTGTGGTCGGTCATCCCGGGTGCAGTGTTGACTTCCAGGAACCAGAAGTTCCCCTGGTCATCCTGCATCACGTCTGCCCGCGCCCAACCGGCGATACCCAGCGCCTCACAGGCTTTCGCCGTGAGGTCCATCAATTCCTGTTCCTTGGCTGCGTCGAGGCCGCACGGGATCCGGTACTGGGTATCGGATGCCACATACTTGGCGTCGTAGTCGTAAAAGGTGTGGGGCGTGCCCAATGCGATGGGCGGCAATACCTGGCCACGCAGAGTAGCGATGGTGAACTCGGGACCTTGAATCCACTGTTCCACCAACACTTGCGAATCGTAGGTACTGGCCGCTTTCCATGCGTCAATCAATTCGGCGGCTGAGTTCACTTTAGCCATGCCGATACTGGAGCCTTCATGGGCTGGTTTGACGATCAAAGGCAGGCCCAGTTCCTTGGCTGCAGAAATACAATCGTCTTCGCTGCACAGCACGCTGTGACGCGGGGTCGGAATACCCAGGCTGTGCCACACCTGCTTGGTGCGCAACTTGTCCATGGCCAGGGCCGAAGCGAGGATGCCGCTGCCGGTATACGGAATGCCCAGGCACTCCAGCAGGCCCTGCATGCTGCCGTCTTCACCGCCACGGCCGTGAAGAATGATGAAGGCGCGGTCGATCTTCTCGGCCTGCAGGCGCGACAGGAAGTCATCACCCACGTCGATGCCGAACGCATTCACACCGGCACTTTGCAGCGCTTCCAGCACGGCATTGCCGGACTTCAGCGACACTTCACGCTCAGCGCTCTTGCCACCGAACAGCACCGCAACCCGGCCGAAGTCGGCAGGTTGAATGGTCGAGAACAGGGAGCCGTAGTCAGTGGTCATTTCGACTTCCCCTGTGCGGCGGCAAACAGCGGGCTTGCCAGCAATTTAGGGGCGAGGCCACCGATGTCACCGGCACCCTGGCACAGCAGGATGTCGCCGGCACGCAGCAGCGGCTTGACGATCGGCGCCAGGTCCACACCACGCTCGATGTAGATCGGGTCCAACTGGCCGCGTTGACGGATGCTGTTGCACAGCTTGCGGCTGTCGGCACCCGGGATCGGTTCTTCACCGGCCGGGTAGACTTCCATGAGCAGCAACACGTTGGCATCCGCCAGCACATTGACGAAATCGTCGTACAGGTCGCGGGTACGGCTGTAGCGGTGCGGCTGGTACACCATCACCAGGCGGCGTTCCGGCCAACCACCGCGTACGGCCTTGATCACCGCTGCCACTTCGGTCGGGTGGTGACCGTAGTCGTCCACCAGCATCACGTTGCCGCCGTCCACCGGCAGTTCGCCGTAGACCTGGAAGCGACGGCCCACGCCGGCAAAACCCGACAGGCCTTCGACGATGGCTTCATCGCTGACGCCTTCGTCGGAGGCGATGCAGATGGTCGCCAGGGAGTTGAGTACATTGTGGTTGCCCGGCATGTTTACCGAGACATCCAGCGGCTCGCGGTCAGGACGCAGCACGGTGAAGAAAGTCTGCATGCCTTGCTGGCGCACATTGATCGCGCGCACGTCACAGTCTTCGCTGAAGCCGTAGGTCACGGTCGGACGCTTCACCAGCGGCAGGATTTCGCGCACCACCGGATCGTCCAGGCACACCACGGCCAGACCGTAGAACGGCAGGTTGTGCAGGAACTCGACGAAGGTTTTCTTCAGTTTGTTGAAGTCACCGTCGTAGGTCGCCATGTGGTCGGCGTCGATGTTGGTCACCACGGCCACCAGCGGTTGCAGGTGCAGGAAGCTGGCGTCGCTTTCATCGGCTTCGGCGATCAGGTAACGGCTGGTCCCCAGTTGTGCATTGGTGCCGGCTGCATTCAGGCGGCCACCGATGACGAACGTCGGGTCCAGGCCACCGGCGGCGAACACCGAGGCGATCAGGCTGGTGGTGGTGGTCTTGCCGTGGGTACCGGCGACGGCGATGCCGTGGCGGTAGCGCATCAGCTCAGCCAGCATTTCGGCACGCGGCACTACGGGAATGCGGCGTTCAAGCGCGGTGGCCACTTCCGGGTTGGAGGTGTTCACAGCGCTGGAGACCACCAGCACGTCGGCTTCGGCAGCGTTCTCGGCGCGGTGGCCGATAAAGATTTTTGCGCCAAACGATTCCAGGCGCTCGGTGACCGGCGACATTTTCAGGTCGGAGCCGGACACCTGGTAACCCAGGTTCAGCAACACTTCGGCGATCCCGCACATGCCCACGCCGCCGATACCGACGAAGTGGATGCGACGGATGCGGCGCATTTCCGGTTGCGGCATGGCTTTCTGATTCTCAACCATGGGCCACCTCCAGGCAGATATCGACCACGGTGCGGGTTGCGTCAGGTTTGGCCAGGCGGCTTGCGGTGCTCGCCATGCTGTTCAGTCGTTCCGGTTGCATCAAAACCTCGGTCAGGCGTGCGGCCAAATCGGCGGCGCCAGTCGTTCTTTGCGGCAGCAGGAAGGCAGCGCCCTCCCCGGCCAAATATTCGGCGTTGCGGGTCTGGTGATCGTCGATCGCGTGGGGCAAAGGCACCAGCAAGGACGGCAAACCGGCGGCGGCCAGTTCACTGACGGTCAACGCACCTGCGCGACAGACCACCAGGTCGGCCCAGCCATAGGCTTGGGCCATGTCTTTGATGAAGGGCTGCACATTCGCCTCCACACCCGCATCGCGATAACGCGTGGTGGTCACTTCATCGTGGTTCTTGCCGGCCTGATGGAAGATCTCCGGGCGCAGCTCCACGGGGAGTTGCGACACCGCTTCAGGCAGCAATTTGTTCAACGGTTCGGCGCCCAGGCTTCCGCCCAGGATCAACAGGTGCGCCTTGCGACCGGCCAATGGCTGGCGGGCGATGTCCATGAACAGTTCGGTACGCACCGGGTTGCCGGTGGTACGCAACTTGTCCGCGGCACCAAAGGTCTTCGGAAACGCCTCGCATACCCGTGCAGCCAAGGGCACCAGCAGGCGGTTGGCAGTGCCGGCCACGGCATTCTGCTCGTGGACGATCACTGGCACGCCGGCGAGTCTTGCCGCAACACCGCCCGGGCCGGTCACGTAGCCACCAAAGCCCAGCACGCACACCGGCTTCACTTCGCGGATCACCTTGCGCGCTTGCCACACGGCCTTGAGCAACACGAACGGCGCCTTCAGCAGGGACAATTTGCCCTTGCCACGCAAGCCGGTGACGTTGATCAAATGCAGCGGCAAGCCGGCATTCGGTACCAGATCGTTTTCGATGCCGCGCGGCGTACCGAGCCAATGCACGGTGTAGCCACGATTCTGGAACTCACGGGCACAGGCCAGCGCCGGGAACACGTGGCCACCGGTGCCGCCTGCCATGATCAGCACGTTAGCGCCCATGGTTCGGCTCCTCGGCGAAGTCGCTTTCGCTGAACTCCATCTCTTCGCTGCCCAGGTGGGTCCGACTCTCCCACTCGATACGCAGCAACAACCCGAGACAGGCGCAGCAAATCACCAACGAGCTGCCGCCGTAGCTGAGGAACGGCAAGGTCAGGCCCTTGGTCGGCAGCAGGCCGACGTTCACCCCGATGTTGATCAGGAACTGGCCGATCCACAGGAACGACAAGCCGTACGCCACGTAGGCGGCGAAATATTGCTTGGCCTTTTCGGCCCACAAGCCGATGTACATGCCGCGAACACACACGAACACGAACAGCGCGACGGTGCACAGCGAACCGACCACGCCCAGCTCTTCGGCGAGTACCGAGAACACGAAGTCGGTGTGGGCTTCCGGCAGGTAGAACTGCTTCTGCACGCTATTGCCCAGGCCCACGCCCAGCCACTCACCGCGACCGAAGGCGATCAACGCCTGGGTCAACTGGTAGCCGGAACCGAACTGATCGGACCACGGGTCGGTAAAGGTAATCAGACGGGCCATCCGGTAGGGTTGCGCCTGCACCAGAATGGTCACGGCGGCCACCGCCAGCACCACCATCAAGGTGAAGCGGAACAGGCCGACGCCACCGAGGAACAGCATCGCCGCCGCCGCCCCCATCATTACAACGGTGGCACCGAAGTCCGGCTCCATCAGCAACAGGCCGGCCATGGGCAGCAGCACGATGAACGGCTTGAAGAAGCCCATCCAGCTTTCGCGTACTTCTTTCTGGCGCCGCACCAGGTAGCCGGCGAGGTAGATCACCACGAACACCTTGGCGATTTCCGACGGCTGCACGTTGAACGCACCGAAGCCGATCCAGCGCATCGAGCCGTTCACCTCACGCCCGATGCCGGGCAGGATCACCATCACCAACAGGCCGAAGGCGCCCACCAGCATCAGCCAACCCAGGCGCTGCCAGGTGGCGATCGGGATCATCATGGTGACGATGCATGCGCCAAGGCCAATCACCAGGTACACCAGGTGACGGATCATCATGTACAGGGTGTTGCCCGATTGCACCGCGGCCACTTCCGAGGAGGCCGAGGTGATCATCACCAGGCCCAGGCCCAGCAACGCGAGGCAACCGGCAAGCATCGGGAAATCAAGGTCGATACCGCGCCCGGTAATGATCGGCGACGGGTACGGCTTGATGATGTTACGGAAATTGATACTCATGCCAAGGCCTCCACGGCGCGGGCGAACAGCTGGCCGCGCTCTTCGTAGTTCTTGAACATGTCGAAACTGGCGCAGGCAGGCGACAGCAGCACCACGTCGCCCGGCTGAGCCAAGGCTTTGGATTGGGCGATGGCATCGTCCAGGGACTGCGCGCGCACCTGCGGTACGGCGTCGCCCAGGGCATCGGCGATCAGGCCGGAATCACGGCCCATCAACACCACGGCGCGGCAGTTGGCGGCGACCGGGCCTTTAAGGTCCTTGAAGTCGGCACCCTTGCCGTCGCCACCGGCGATCAGCACGACCTTGCCCTGAATGTCGGCACCCAAGCCTTCGATGGCAGCGAGTGCCGCACCGACGTTGGTGGCCTTGGAATCGTTGTAATAGCCAACACCAGCCAGCTCGCGAACCCACTGGCAGCGATGCTCAAGGCCGGCAAAGCTGCGCAGGGCCGAGAGCATGGCGTCGAACGGCAAGCCAACTGCGTGACCGAGCGCCAGCGCCGCCAGGGCGTTGGCCTGGTTGTGGGCACCACGGATTTTCAGTTCGCGCACCGGCATCAGGTTCTGGAATTCGAAGGCCAGGTATTTCTCGCCGTTCTCTTCCCGAAGGCCGAAGGCCTTGAAGTCAGGCTTGTTCAGGCCGAAGGTCCAGCACGGCAGACCTTCGCCGATCAGCGGACGGCTCAGGGCATCCTGACGGTTCACCACCACTTGCCGCGCGCCACGGAAGATCCGGTGCTTGGCCAGGTGATACGCCGGCAGGCCGCTGTAGCGGTCCATGTGGTCCTCGCTGACGTTAAGCACGGTGGCCACCTCGGCGTTGAGCTGGTCAGTGGTTTCCAGCTGGAAGCTCGACAGCTCCATCACGTACAGCTCGACGTCGTCGTTGAGCAGGTCCAGCGCCGGCGTGCCGAGGTTGCCGCCCACGGCCACGCGCTTGCCGGCCGCAGCCGCCATCTCGCCCACCAGGGTGGTCACGGTGCTTTTGGCATTGGAACCGCTGATGGCCACGATCGGCGCCTTCGCGTTACGCGCGAACAGCTCGATGTCGCCGGACAACTTCACGCCACGGGCCGCCGCCGCTTGCAGGGCCGGGGTCGCCAGGGCCAGGCCGGGGCTCACGTAGAGCTCATCGGCACGGCACAGAAACTCGACATCCAGCTCGCCACAACGCACTTCCACGTGCGGGTAGTCACGGCGCAGCGTGACCAGCTCCGGTGGATTTTCCCGCGTATCGGCCACGGCAAACGACGTGCCCCGGTTCGCCAGGAAGCGAACCAGGGACATGCCGCTCTTGCCGAGGCCGACAACGATGCGGAAGTGGTCTGAAGCGATCAGGGACACTCGTTTCTACCTCAGTTTCAGGGTGGCAAGGCCAAACAGAACCAGAATCACGGTGATAATCCAGAAACGGACAATCACCCGCGGCTCAGGCCAGCCCTTGAGTTCAAAGTGGTGGTGAATCGGCGCCATGCGAAATACTCGGCGCCCGGTCAATTTGAAGGAGGCAACCTGGATCACCACCGACAGGGTTTCCATCACGAACACACCGCCCATGATGAACAGGACGATTTCCTGGCGGACGATCACCGCGATGGTGCCCAGGGCCGCGCCCAGCGCCAGTGCGCCAACGTCGCCCATGAAGACTTGTGCGGGGTAGGTGTTGAACCACAGGAAGCCCAGGCCCGCACCGATCAACGCGCCGCAGAACACAATCAGTTCGCCTGCGCCCGGTACATACGGGATCAGCAGGTATTCAGCGAATTTCACGTTACCCGACAGGTAGCAGAAGATGCCGAGGGCACCGCCCACCATCACCGTCGGCATGATCGCCAGGCCGTCGAGGCCGTCCGTCAGGTTGACCGCGTTGCTGGAGCCGACGATCACGAAGTAGGTCAGCACCACGAAGCCGACGCCCAGTGGAATGCTGGCGTCCTTGAGCATCGGGATGATCAGGGTGGTTTCCACCGCGCTTGGCGCAGTCATGAACAGGAAGATCGCCGCGCCGAGGCCGAACACCGACTGCCAGAAATACTTCCAGCGGCTAGGCAGCCCCTTGGAGTTCTTCTCGATCACCTTGCGGTAGTCATCTACCCAACCGATGGCGCCGAACAGCAGGGTCACCAGCAGCACGGTCCAGACATAACGGTTATGCAGGTCAGCCCACAGCAGCGTACTGATGCCGATGGACGACAGGATCAACGCACCGCCCATGGTCGGGGTGCCGGACTTGGACAGGTGCGACTGCGGGCCGTCGTTGCGCACGGACTGGCCGATTTGCAGGTTTTGCAAGGTACGGATCATCCATGGCCCGAGGAACAGCGACAACGACAGCGCGGTCAGCACACCCAGGATCCCGCGCAGGGTCAGGTACTGAAAGACCGCGAAGCCTTTGTGGAACTGTTGCAGATACTCAGCCAGCAGCAGCAGCATTAATGTTTCTCCGTACTTGAGCCACACAAGGCCGCGACGACGTTTTCCATCACCGCGCTGCGCGATCCCTTGATCAAAATAGTGGTGTGTTTGTCTTGTTCAGCCGCACTCAGTGCCTGGATCAGTTCGGCCTGGCTGGCGAAATGCCTGGCGCCCGGCCCGAAGGTGTCCACGGCGTGCAGCATGTTCGGGCCAACGGCGTACAGGGCATCGACCTTGCCGGCGGCGTACGCGCCGACTTCACGGTGAGACTGTTCAGCCCACTCGCCCAGCTCGGCGATATCCCCCAGCACCAGCACCTTGCGACCGTCGAAGCTGGTCAGCAGGTCGATGGCGGCACAGATCGAGGACTGGTTGGCGTTGTAGGTGTCATCAATCACGCGCATGCCGTTGCTGGCCAATTGCGCGACGGTACGGCCCTTGACCGGTTGCACGGCACCAAGGCCGGTGGCGATGCCAAACAACGACACGCCCAGCACGTGGGCGGCGGCGGCGGCAGCCAGGGCATTGGCGACGTTGTGGTTGCCCAGCAGGTTCAGTTGTACGTGCTCGTCACCTTGCGGGGTATGCAGGGTGAAGGACGGGCAGCCACGGGCGTCGGCCTTGATATTCGAGGCATGGAAATCGGCAGCGGCGTTGTGCACCGCGAAGCTCAACACCTTGCGACCGGCGGCACGTACACGCCAGGTTTCGAAGGCCTTGTCATCGAGGTTCAGCACGGCAGTGCCGGATGCGTCGAGGCCTTCGATGATTTCGCCCTTGGCTTCGACGATCTTTTCAGGGCCGCCAAACTCGCCGACGTGGGCAGTACCGGCGTTGCTGATCACCGCGACATGAGGCTTGGTCATGGCCACGGTGTAGGCGATTTCGCCGATGCGCGAAGCACCCAGCTCAATGACGGCCGCCGTGTGTTCCGGGGCCAGTTCGAGCAGGGTCAGCGGAGCGCCGAAGTCATTGTTCAGGTTGCCACGGGTCGCCAGGACCGGGCCGCGCGTGCGCAGGATGCCGGCCAGCAGCTCCTTGACCGTGGTCTTGCCGCTGGAACCGGTGATCGCCGCAACAGGCTTGGTGAAGGCGGCACGGTTCAGCGCCCCCAGTTGGCCGAGGGCCAGGCGGGTGTCGGCGACCAGCAATTGTGGCAGCGTAGAGTCAGCGACTTCGCGCTGCACCAGAGCGCCGACAGCGCCTTTGGCAGCGACGTCATTCAGGTAGTCATGGCCATCGAAGCTCGGGCCGGCCAAGGCGACAAACAGTTGCCCGGGCTTGATCGTCCGGCTGTCGATGCTGACGCCATCAAAGCTGCAATCAGCCGACAGCACGCGGGCCGACAAGGCCTGGGTCAGTTCGCTGAATTTAAGCGGCTTAAGCATGGGCCACCTCCCACGCGGTCAGGGCGTGATCAGCCTCGACCAGATCGGAGAAGGCGTGGCGTTCGCCGTTGATTTCCTGATAGTCCTCGTGACCTTTACCGGCCAGCACCACCACGTCGTCAGCACTTGCGCCGGCGATCAATTGGGCGATGGCTGCACCGCGACCGGCAACGAACGTCGCCTTGGACGCGTCTTTAAAGCCGACACGAATGTCATCGAAAATCTGGCTTGGGTCTTCGCTGCGCGGGTTGTCGTCAGTCACGAGCACACCGTCGGCCAGGCGCTCGACGATTTCCGCCATCAGCGGGCGCTTGCCGCGATCGCGGTCACCGCCACAGCCGAACAGGCACAGCAATTTACCCTTGGCGTGGGCGCGCAGGGCCTGCAGGATTTTTTCCAGGGCGTCCGGCGTGTGGGCGTAATCGACCACCACCAGCGGCTGGGTGCCGCCGCCGAGGCGCTGCATGCGACCGGCCGGGCCTTCGAGCTTCGGCAACACCCGCAGGATTTCGTCGAGGGCGTAATCCAGGCCAAGCAAGGCACCCACAGCGGCCAATACGTTGCTCAGGTTGAAACGCCCGAGCAAGGTGCTGCGCAAATGGTGCTCGCCCTGCGGCGTAACCAGCGTGGCGCGCACGCCTTCGTCGTCAAAGGTGGCTTCACGGCAATACAGGTAGGCGCTGGAGTCTTCCAGGCTGTAGCTGATCAGGCGGCCGTCGCCTTTGGCGGCGGCCAGTTGGCGACCGAATTCGTCGTCCAGGTTGACCACCCGGCACTTCAGGTCATTCCAGGCAAACAGCCGGGCCTTGGTGGCGGCGTAGGCCTCCATGGTCCCGTGGTAATCCAGGTGATCGCGGGACAGGTTGGTCATCACCGCCACGTCGAACGCCAGGGCAGTCACGCGCCCCTGGTCCAGACCGTGGGACGAGACTTCCATGGCAACCGCCTTGGCACCGGCCTTTTTCAGGTCGGCCAGGGTCGCTTGCACGGCAATCGGGTTAGGCGTGGTGTGCAGCCCGCTTTGCAGCGCGCCGTAGAAACCGGTGCCCAGGGTGCCCACGATGCCGCAATGCTGACCCAGCAGGTCAAGCGCCTGGGCGACCAGTTGGGTCACGCTAGTCTTGCCGTTGGTACCGGTCACGCCCACCAGGTTCAGGGTGCGGCTCGGGTCGCCATAAAAGCGCCCGGCGATGTCCGACAATTGCGCAGCCAGGCCCTTGACCGGAATCAAAGGCACGTCGGTGATCGGCAGCACGGTGGCGCCTTCCACTTCATAGGCCACTGCCGCAGCGCCGCGTTGCAGCGCGTCGGCGATATGGTCACGGCCGTCGAACTTGCCACCCGGCACTGCCAGGAACAGGTCGCCGGCACGCACATTACGGCTGTCCAGGGTCAACTCGCGAATCAGCAGATCGCGGCCGGCGTGGGCAAAAATCTTGTTCAGGCTCAGAGACATCAGCCGCGCCCTCCATTGGCTTTTACAGCAGCGGCCGGCGGGCCGGCGTTCGCTTGTTGGGTAGCCGGCAGGTTGTCCGGCGTGATGTTCATCAGGCGCAACGTCCCGGACATCACCTTGCTGAACACCGGCGCCGATACCAGGCCACCGAAGTAACCGGCTTTGCTCGGCTCATCGATCACCACGACGATGGCGTAGCGCGGATCGCTCATCGGGCCGAAGCCTGCGAACAGCGAGCGGTAGGAGTTTTCGGCGTAGCCCTTGGTACCCACGGCGGTTTTACGCGCGGTACCGGACTTGCCTGCCACGTGATACGCCGGCACCTGGGCACGGAACACGCCACGTGGTGCTTCGATCACTTGTTGCAGCATGCCTTGCATGGTCTTCGCGACGTTTTCCGGGATCACCTGGGTCGCAGGCGGCGCCTCGTCCAGGTGGATCAGGCTCAGCGGCACCATGCGGCCGTTGTTGGCCAGCACCGAGAAGGCGTGGGCCAGTTGGATGGCTGTTACCGACAGGCCATAACCGTAGGAAAGCGTGGCGGTCTCGGCTTTTTTCCAGTCACGGTAGTTCGGCAGGTTGCCCACACGTTCGCCCGGGAAGTCCAGGCCGGTGGGTTGCCCCAGGCCGACTTTCTGCGCGAGGTGGTAGATGGCTTCGCCGCCGATATCGAAGGCGACTTTACTCATACCCACGTTACTGGAGTTGATCAGGATACCTGTCAAATCCAGCACCGGACCTTCGGTGCGCGACACGTCACGAATGGTGTATTTGCCCAGCTGCAATGTGCCCGGGTAAACCTCGACCTTATCGGCCGGTTTCCAGCGCCCGGTTTCCAGGGCGGCACTCATGGAAATGGCTTTCATGGTCGAACCCGGCTCGAACACGTCGATCATGGCGCGGTTGCGCATCATCGCCGGCTGCAGGTTGCGACGGTTATTCGGGTTGTAGGTCGGCTGGTTGACCATGGCGAGAATCTCGCCGGTCTTCACGTCCATGATCACCAGGCTGCCGGCTTTCGCACCGTTCTCGATGATCGCGTTACGCAGCTCACGGTTGGCCAGGTATTGCAGGCGCAGGTCAATCGACAACGCCAAGGGCTTACCGGCCTTGGCGTTTTTGGTGACCTGGACATCCTTGATCAGTCTGCCGCGCCGATCCTTGATGACCTGTCGTTTGCCGGGAACCCCGGCCAGCCATTCGTCGTAGGCGAGTTCCACGCCTTCGCGACCGTGATCATCAATGTCGGTGAAACCCACCATATGGGCGGTGGTTTCGCCGGCCGGGTAGAAACGCCGAAATTCCTCGATGCCGTAGACACCGGGGACTTTAAGGTCGAGTACTTGCTGGCCTTGTTCGGGGGTGAGCCCGCGAACCAGGTAGATGAATTCTTTATTGGCCTGGGCTTCGAGGCGTTCGCTCAGGGCTTTCGGGTCCTGGCCCAGGGCGGCAGCCAGTTCCGGCCATTTGTCCTTGGCGGTCTGCATTTCCTTGGCGTTGGCCCACAGGGTGGTCACCGGGGTACTGACGGCCAGGGGCTCGCCGTTACGGTCGGTGATCAGGCCGCGGTGTGCAGGAATCGGGATATGCCGCAGGCTACGGGCATCGCCCTGGCCGATCAGGAAGTCACGGTCCACCACTTGCAGGTCGATAATCCGCCAGGCAATCGCGCCCACCATCAGTGCCAGCAACCCCAGCACTACGCGGAAACGCCACGGGTAGAGTGCGCCCTCGAGTTTCATCATGGCGCCACCATGCGAACTTCTGCAGCGCCCGGGATGTGCATCTTCAGTTGTTCAGTGGCCAGCACTTCGATGCGGCTGTGGGCCGTCCAGGTACTTTGCTCGAGGATCAACCGGCCCCACTCCGCCTGCGCCTTGTCGCGCACGCTCAACTCCCCGTACAGGGTATTGAGCAGTTGGCGGTTGTAATGGGCGCTGTAGGACACCGCAATCGCGGACACCAGCACGCCAACAAATAGCAGCAACATAAAGAAGCTGCCGCCCGGGAGGGGCTTGGCGAAAAGCTTGCTCACCGCAACTTCTCCGCAACGCGCATGACAGCGCTACGGGCACGTGGGTTGGCCTTGAGTTCGGCTTCGGAAGCGAACTGCGCTTTGCCATGGATTTTGATTTTCGGCACAAAAGCTTCGTAACGCACCGGCAGGTTGCGCGGCAGGTTGTCGGACTCGCCCTTGACCAGGCGACGCATGAACAATTTGACGATGCGGTCTTCCAGGGAGTGGAAGCTGATCACCACCAGGCGACCGCCCACTTCCAGGGCTTCCAGGGCGGCTTCGAGGCCGGCTTCCAGGTCGCCCAATTCGTTGTTGACGTGAATACGCAGGCCCTGGAACGCACGGGTTGCCGGGTTCTTGCCCTTTTCCCATGCAGGGTTGGCGACTTTCAGCACTTCAGCCAGGTCGGCCGTGCGCTCGAACGGCTGGATTTCCCGGCGTTCGACCACGGCACGCGCCATGCGGCCAGCGAAGCGCTCTTCGCCGTATTCCTTGAACACACGGGTGATTTCTTCGTGGGGAGCGGTAGCGATGAACTGCGCGGCGCTGATGCCACGGCTTGGGTCCATGCGCATGTCCAGCGGGCCGTCGTTCATGAAACTGAAGCCACGCTCAGGGTCGTCCAGCTGTGGGGAAGACACGCCCAGGTCCAGCAGAACCCCGGCCACCTTGCCCGCCATGCCACGTTCGGCGACTTCTGCACCGAGTTCGGCAAAGCTGCGCTGCACAACGACAAAGCGGCCGTCTTCGGCCGCTAGCGCTTGCCCGGTGGCAATCGCTTGAGGGTCTTTGTCGAACCCGAGGAGCTTACCGTCCGGACCCAGCTGGCTGAGGATCAGCCGACTGTGCCCGCCCCTGCCGAAGGTGCCATCCAAATAGCAGCCATCCGCGCGTACGGCGAGAGCCTCAACGGCTTCGTCAAGCAGTACGGTGATGTGGTTAAAGCCGCTATCAATAGTCACAGGATCAAATCACGCAGTTCATCAGGCATGGCGCCCGGTTGTTGAATAGCAGCCAGGTCAGCTGCAGAAACAGCATCCCAGGCATCTTCGTCCCACAATTGGAACTTGTTCAGTTGGCCTACCAGCATCGCGCGCTTGTCCAATTTGGCGTATTCGCGCAGACGCGGTGGAACCAGGAAACGACCACTGCCATCGAGTTCGAGGTCGACGGCATTACCAATCAGCAAGCGTTGCAGGCGGCGGTTCTCTTCACGCAGTGAAGGCAGTGCACGCAACTTGGTTTCAATCAGCTCCCACTCATCGAGCGGGTACACACATAAACAGGGATCAACGGCATCGATGGTGATGATTAATTGCCCGGAACTTCGCGAAATGAGCTCGTCACGATACCGGCTCGGCATGGCGAGACGGCCTTTTGCATCGAGACTGATAGCGTTAGCTCCGCGAAACACAGATGCGTTTCTCCAAATTTTAGCGTTTTACGTTCAAAAAACCCACTTTGTGCCACTTTCCGCCACTTGCGCACACTATAGGAATGCGCCCACCACACCGTCAAGGCGCGGATTCAAGGAAAAGCCTTACAGAACGGAGATTTAGGAAGGTAAAGGGAGGAGAAACGAGAGTTTGACGGCGATTTTGACTCAACAACACCAAATAGCTCAAAGAGCTAAGGCTTAAAGTTAAAGTAATTTATTAAGAGTAAGATTTTTTCGGTATTACGAAGACGCATCTGCTGACGATTCAGCAGGGAGGGATTCTCGCGTTACTACCAGGTTCCTGCCCGAGATTCGGACAGAAGGAAAAAAGGTGGAGAGTCGATCTGTAAGCCGGGTTCTGTCTTGAACAGTCATTCGTCTACGATGGCCATCACTGGACATCTTTAGCAACCTACCCGGTCCCAGCGCGGGCCACGCCTTGGGACCCTATTTGGTCTTGCTCCAAGTGGGGTTTACCTAGCCACGAACTGTTGCCAGTCGTGCGGTGCGCTCTTACCGCACCTTTTCACCCTTACCGGTACCGAAGTACTTAGGCGGTTATTTTCTGTGGCACTTTCCGTAGGCTCACGCCTCCCAGGCATTACCTGGCACTTCGCCCTATGGAGCCCGGACTTTCCTCCCCCCTCTAATTTTCATAGAAGGCAGCGACTGTCCAATCGACTCTCCGCCGCGCAGGTTAACGGCACGGCGGCGTTAGAACAAGTATTAAAAGACACTAATGCCATCATGTTCAGACGGAGTGCAGGTTAGAACCCGGAACTATTCGCCCTTTTGTTTATCCAGCGCCACTTGATACAGGACGTTCTTGCGTACGCCGGTTATTTCCGCGGCCAATGCAGCGGCGCGCTTCAATGGCATCTCCTTGAGCAGCAGGTCAAGAATGCGCATTGCCTCGCTGCCCACGGCATCTTCGCTTTCCGGCGCCGACCAGCCGGCTACCAGCACTACGCACTCTCCGCGCTGCTGATTGCTGTCGCCCTCGACAAATTCGCGCAGTTCCTGCAGCGGCAAGCCCTTGAGGGTTTCGAAGGTCTTGGTGATTTCCCGCGCCAGCAGTGCCAGGCGATCGCCGCCGAACACCAGCTCCATATCCTGCAGGCACTCAAGGATGCGGTGCGGGGCTTCGTAGAAGATCAGCGTGCGTGGCTCTTCCTTTACCAGTTCCAGGCGCGCCCGGCGCCCGACGGCCTTGGCAGGCAGGAAGCCTTCGAAGATAAACCGGTCCGACGGCAAGCCGGCAGCAGACAATGCAGCAATCAGCGCGCACGCTCCCGGAACAGGCACTACATTGATACCAGCCGCCCGCGCCTGGCGAACCAGATGATAGCCAGGGTCGGAAATCAGCGGCGTACCCGCATCCGAGATCAACGCCACGTCATCACCCGCCAGCAAACGAGTGATAAAACGACTGCCTTCTTCACGTTCGTTGTGTTCGTGACAGGCGGCCAAGGGGGTCGGAATACCGAAATGCTGCATCAACCGCTGGGAGTGCCGAGTGTCTTCAGCCGCGATCAGTTTTACGTCGCGCAACACTTTCAGCGCACGCGCACTGATGTCGTCCAGGTTGCCAATGGGCGTCGCCACGACAAAAAGCGAGCCTGCAGTGGAATTCAAAGGACCTGGAGCAGTCAAAGCGCACACCTCGATGGTTGGCAAAAGCCACATTGTAGCGCGTAGACGCCTTGAATATATGCCCTCGGGGCGGGTTCGATTTCAGCCGCCTATTGGGTCCTGCAACATTTACACGACCTAAATAGACGGTTTCACGCCAGTAACATCGCGCCCCGGCCAGTGCTTGGGTACAATTCCACGCTAATTTGATCGGTATCAGGAACACTTACATGATCGCTTGCCTGCGGCTGTTCTCTGCCCTCTGCCTCGCTGCCCTGTTGGCGGCTTGCGCCAGCTCGCCCTCGTCCAGCCTTGGCGACCTCCCCCGGACTCCGGATGCCAGCATCGAGCAACTGCTCGAACAGGCGACTTCGGCCAAGACTCCGGAAAAAGCCGCGCTGTTGCGCTTGAGTGCGGCTGACCTGGCGTTCCACCAAAACAATCCGGGACGCTCGGCGCAGATTCTTGCCCAGGTGCCACTGGACGTCCTGAAACCGGCGGCGCAGGTATTTGCCAGCACCCTGTCGGCTGAACTGGCGATGGCCCGCAACCAGCCCAAGGCAGCGTTGACGGCCTTGAATCACCCGAGCCTGCAAAGCCTCAAGGAACTGCCGCCTGAACAGCAGATCCGCACGGGCACCGTGCATGCCCGCGCCTATGAGGCCGACGGCCAGACCCTGGCCGCCGCCCGCGAGCGCGTCGCCATGGCCCCGCTGCTGACGGGCGATGCCTACAACAGCAACCACGAAGCCATCTGGGCACTGATTGCCGCCTTGCCTGCCGATCAACTGCAAGCCAGCGGCAACCCGACGCTGGACGGCTGGATCAGCCTGGCCCAGGCAGTCAAGGGCGCCGGCACTCTGGAGCAACAGCAGGCGGCCATCGACACCTGGCGCGCCCAGAACCCTGGCCACCCGGCAGCCTCGCAATTGCCGCAGCCGCTGACCAAGCTCAAGGAACTGGCCAGCCAGCCGCTGAACAAGATCGCCCTGCTGCTGCCGCAGGAAGGTCCTCTGGCCGGCGTTGCCAAGGCGCTGCGCGAAGGCTTCATGGCCGCGCACTACCAGGCTGAACAAGCCGGGCAGAAGCCGCCGGTGATCGAGTTCTACGACAGCTCGCGCCTGACCTCCATCGACGACTTCTACGCCAAGGCCCAGGCCGCCGGCGTGCAACTGGTGGTCGGCCCGCTGGAGAAACCGCTGGTCAAGCAACTCAGCGCACGCCCGCAATTGCCGATCACCACCCTGGCCCTGAACTACAGCGAAGCCGACCAGAACCCGGCGCAACTGTTCCAGTTTGGCCTGGCCGCTGAAGACGAAGCCCGTGAAGTGTCCCGTCGTGCTCGCGCCGATGGCCTGCACCGCGCCGCCGCCATGGTGCCGAAAGGCGAATGGGGCGAGCGCGTCTACAAGGCATTCCGTCAGGATTGGGAAGCCAATGGCGGCACCGTGGTGGGCGTCGAGTACGTTGACCAGCCGGTAGCCCTGGCCCAGCAGATTGCCGACCTGTTCCAGCTGCGCAAGAGCGAAGGCCGCGCCAAGAGCCTGCAAAGCACGGTAGGTTCGGATGTTTCCGCCCAGCCATCGCGCCGCCAGGACATCGAGTTCATCTTCCTGGCCGTGACTCCGCAACTGGCCCAGCAGATCAAGCCGACCCTGAACTTCCAATACGCTGGCGACGTGCCGGTGTATGCGACGTCCCACGTGTTCAGCGCCAGTGGCGACAAGAACCAGTACCTGGACATGACCAACGTGATGTTCTGCGAAACCCCTTGGCTGCTGAACACCACCGACCCGCTGCGCAACCAGGTCGCTGCCCAATGGCCACAAGCCAACGGCAGCCTTGGCCGCCTGTACGCGATGGGTGTGGATGCCTACCGCCTGGCGCCGCGCCTGGGGCAGCTCAAGGCACTGCCGGACACTCGTGTCGACGGCCTGTCGGGCAACCTGGGTGTCAGCGCCAATCAGCGTGTCGACCGCCAGATGCCATGGGCGAAGTTCGTCGGTGGCGAGATCCAGCGCCTGCCTGATACCCCGCGCTGATGCCCGAGCGGTCAAGCGCACAAAGCGGCAAGGACGCCGAACTTCAAGCTCTCGAGTACCTGCAACAACAAGGTCTGCGCCTTCTGGCGCAGAACTGGTTATGCAAACGCGGCGAGCTTGATCTGGTCATGCTTGACGGCGATACAGTAGTATTTGTCGAAGTCCGCTACAGAAAACACGCACAATGGGGTGGCGCGCTCGCCAGTATCGACGGGCGCAAGCGCCAGAAGTTGATACTCGCCGCGCAGTTTTTCCTGCTCAAGGAGCGTCGCTGGGCCGATCATCCCTGCCGTTTCGATGTGGTTGCCATAGAAAGCACTCCCCGGGGAACAGCCGATCTGAACTGGCTGCAAGATGCCTTTGACAGCTGATTCGCCGGACATCTACACCGCACACTTTTGCTCTTTGCTTTGCGGGCTGCACATTCCTGTGCCAAACAGCCGCGCTACTTAAGGTCACACAGATGGACATGCAATCCCGAATTCGCCAGCTTTTCCAGGCCAGTATCGATACCAAGCAACAGGCGATGGACGTACTTGCACCGCACATCGAGCAAGCCAGTCAGGTCATGGTCAACGCCTTGCTCAACGAAGGCAAAATGCTTTCGTGCGGCAACGGCGGTTCGGCCGGCGATGCCCAGCATTTCTCCTCCGAGCTGCTCAACCGCTTCGAGCGTGAGCGCCCGAGCCTGCCGGCCATCGCCCTGACCACCGACACCTCGACGATCACCTCGATCGCCAACGACTACAGCTACAACGAAATCTTCTCCAAACAGATCCGCGCCCTTGGCCAGCCGGGGGACGTCCTGCTGGCGATCTCCACCAGCGGTAACTCGGCGAATATTATTCAAGCGATCCAGGCCGCACATGATCGTGAAATGATTGTCGTAGCATTGACCGGACGCGACGGCGGCGGCATGGCCTCGCTGCTGTTGCCCGAAGACGTGGAAATCCGCGTCCCGGCCAATGTCACCGCACGTATCCAGGAAGTCCACCTGCTGGCGATCCACTGCCTGTGCGATCTGATCGACAGCCAACTGTTCGGGAGTGAAGAATGACCGTTAAACGCCTTAGCCTATTGGCAATCACGCTGTGCCTAGGCATCAGCGGCTGCAGCTCGGTAATCGAAGCGAGCCGCGACACGCCCATCCAGGACGATAAAGGCACCCGCACTTTCGGCAGCAAAATCGATGACTCACTGATCGAGACCAAGGTTTCCGTCAACGTGTCCAAGGCCGCTCCAGACCTGGGCAACGGCGCGTCGCGCATCGTGGTCGTCAGCTTCAACGGCGTGGTGCTGCTCACCGGCCAAACCCCGCGCGCCGACTTGAAGGCCCAGGCTGAACAAGCTGCCGCCACTGTGCAGCGGGTCAAGAAGGTTCACAACGAACTGCAGGTGATGGACCCGATCACCCTGCTGGCAATCAGCAACGACGCCCTGCTGACCACCAAGATCAAGACCCAGATGCTGACCGACAGCGCCATTCCCGGCTCTCGGATCAAGATCGTCACCGACAACGGCATCGTCTACATGATGGGCCTGCTGACCCAGGCAGAAGCCACCCGCGCCGCCAACTTGGTACAAAGTGTGTCCGGCGTACAGAAGATCGTGAAGCTGTTCGAATACATCGACTGATTTATCGTCAGCCACAAAAAAGGGCGCCGTGCATGGATTGCACGGCGCCCTTTTTATTGACTACAGGTTACTGGTACTGCTGGTACGGGTTGCCCTGGAACTGGTTGTTCTGCTGCGGCACCTGTTGCTGCTGGGCGGCCGGCTGACCGTACTGCTGGCCAGGGATCGGGCCCAGGTTGACCTCCACACGACGGTTCTGGGCACGGCCATTGACGTCGGCGTTGCTGGCGATCGGGTTATCCGGGCCGGCACCGCGGGCACTCAGGTTGGTCGGGCTGACACCTTGGGAGGTCAGGTAATTGGCCACGCTCTGCGCACGACGCTGGGACAGGTCCATGTTGAGCTGACGGCTGCCGGTGCTGTCGGTGTAGCCAACGATCTGGATGGTGTTCTGGTTGAACTGCTTCAGCGAGTTCGCCAGGTTGTTCAGCGGCGTGTAGAAGCTGCTGGAGATCGCATCCGAGTTGGTGGCGAAGGTGATGTTACCCGGCATGATCAGCTTGATCTGGTCGCCCTGGCGCTGCACTTCGACACCGGTGTTGGCCATGCTGGCGCGCAGTTTCTTTTCCTGCTGGTCGGCGTAGTAGCCGTAGCCCGCACCACCGATACCGGCGACGGCAGCGCCGATCAGCGCACCCTTGCCGCGGTTGTTGTGGTCGATGGCTGCACCCGCCAACGCACCAGCCAGGGCGCCCAGGCCACCATACTTGGCGGTGTTGCTCACACCGGAAGAGCCACCACCCTGTGCCTGGCTGCCGTCATAAGGATTAGGTGAAGCGCAGCCCGACAACAGGGCTACGGCAGTAGCAACAACAAGCAGACGACGAGAAGTGAACATGAAGGAAGCTCCTACTTTTGCATTCGGTGATGCAGAGGACATTGGCATTGGACCTGTGCCGAGCTTGGAACACGACAAACGGTAAAAATTCCATCTCCACACAAGCCCGGCCACACTCAAACCCTAGCAGAGACTTCCTGAACGGTGATTGTCATTTTCTCTATATGTTTCGTTTGATAGTTGCCACTTGGTATCCGAAAAACTACCCACATTTTCCTTCACGCGCGGACAAACGGATTCTCACGCATTTCATCTCCCAGGCGCGTATCCGGACCGTGCCCAGTCACCACCACCGCCGCCTCATCCAGGGTGTAGAGCCGTTGCTTGATCGAGCGCACGATGGTCGCCTGGTCACCGCCCCACAAATCCGTACGGCCCACGCCGCGCCGAAACAGGGTGTCGCCGGCAATCAGCAACTTCGCATCGGCGAACCAGAAACTCATCGAGCCGGGTGTGTGTCCAGGTGTATGCAAGGCAACCCCGCAACCACAGGCCAGCTCTTCTTCATCCTCCAGCCAGCGATCCGGCGACGGCACTGGCGTATAAGGCACGCGGAACATCTGGCACTGCATTTCCAGGTTGTCCCACAGAAACTGGTCTTCCTTGTGCAAGTGCAGGGTAGCGCCGGTTTTTTCCTTCAACTGCCCGGAGGCCAGGAAGTGATCGAGATGGGCGTGGGTGTGAATAATGCTGACCACTTTCAGGCCCAGCGCATCGAGGCGCGCCAGGATCAGCTCATGGCTGCCGCCCGGGTCGACGACGATGGCTTTTTTGGTGACGGGATCGCCGATGATCGTGCAGTTGCACTGCAACGGGCCTACCGGGAACGTTTCGCGGATCAGCGCGGGAGACTGAATATTCATGGGTATTCCTGCAAATTCAAAGGCACACTCTTTTGTACTGCATTCCGGCGCACAGTATGTTCGACCCTGCACCCGATCCGAAAGCGCTCGCGAGCGCACGGCTGTCAAACCCGGCAACTGCTAAGCTACTCTGGCGCCAGTCATACAACGCGCAACGTATAGCGCATGGAGTGGGACTTATGGCGACCCTCAGCCCATTGATCATCTGCGAACACTGCGATTGCGTGTACGAAAAAGTCACGCTCGCCAAACATCAGAAGACCCTTTGCACCCGCTGCGCAGGCGTACTCCAGCGTTATAACGGGCTGTCGGTGGAACAACGCCTGGCCCTGACCCTGACCGCCACCGTGCTGTGGATTTTCGCCAACTTCTACCCGGTGATGAGCATCAGCCTGCAAGGCCTGAAAAGCAGCGCCACGTTATGGGATTCGGTGGTCGCACTGGCCCAGGGCCCGATCACCTTCATCGCGCTGGTGGCGGCGATTTCCATCATCATCGCGCCGGTGTTCCAGTTGCTGCTGTTGATCTGGGTGCTGGGCTTTGCGATGAAGGGCCAACGCTCGCCGGCGTTCAAGCTGTGCATGCGCTGGCTCGAAGCGCTTCGGCCCTGGAGCATGCTCGAAGTCTGCCTGCTGGGCGCCATGGTGGCGGTGTTCAAACTCGCCGGCATGCTGGATGTGTTGCCCGGCACCGGCCTGTTTGCCCTGGCCGCCCTCAGCCTGTTGCTGATCCGCATTGCGGGGCGTGATATTCGCGACCTGTGGGACATTTTATGAGCCGTCCACCGACCGCCAGCGAGCTGAACCTGTGCCTGTGCCACAGCTGCGGCCAGGCTTGCGACGTCAGCACCGCGCCCGACGAATGCGAGCGTTGCGGCGCGCCGCTGCACCGGCGCAAGGTCCATTCGCTGACCCGTACCTGGGCCTATATGCTGACGGCGCTGGCGTTTTACGTGCCCGCCAACTTACTGCCGGTGATGAACACCTCGATGCTCGGCTCGGGCGCCGACAGCACCATCATGAGCGGCGTGCTGGAGTTCTGGCAGCACGGCGCCTGGGACATCGCCCTGATCATTTTCATCGCCAGCATCGCGGTGCCGGGTATCAAGTTCGTCGCATTGACGTTGCTGCTGGTCACCGTGCAGCGCAATAACCAGTGGGCGCGCAAGGAGCGCTCGAAGCTGTTTCGCTTCGTCGAAGTGATTGGCTACTGGTCGATGCTGGATGTGATCGTGGTGGCCTTGGTGGCCGCCCTGGTGCGGTTCCAGGCCCTGGGCACCATCGAGCCGCGCCTGGGCATTCTGTTCTTTGGCCTGGTGGTGGTTTTCACCATGCTCTCGGCAATGAGTTTCGACCCGCGCCTGATCTGGGAAAACCCACACAACGAGGAGATGCCGGATGGCGTCGCAAACCACTGACAAACCGCAGCCTGCGGGCTCGCCTGCGATCAAGACGCGGCGCTTCAGCGTCTCGCTGGTGTGGATCGTGCCGATTGTCGCGGTGCTGGTGGGCATTTCGCTGGTGGTGCACAGCATCCTTCAGCAAGGGCCGAGCATTACCATTACCTTCAAGACCGGCAGCGGCCTGACCGCCAACAAGACCGACGTGAAATACCGCAACGTGGTGATCGGCCAGGTGACTGATGTGGAGTTGAGCGACGATCAGAAAAGCGTCAACGCCACGATCAAACTGTCCAAACAGGCTGAAAGCTTCACCCGTGAAGACTCGCAGTTCTGGGTGGTGCGCCCACGTATCGGCGCCGGTGGCGTTTCCGGTATCGACACGCTGCTCTCCGGGGATTACATCGGCGCCGATATCGGCCAGTCCGATACCCGCGCCAACCGGTTCACCGGCCTGGAAAACCCGCCGCCCATTACCTATGGCGAACCGGGCAAGCGCTTCACGCTGCACACCCAGGATCTGGGTTCGCTGGATATCGGCTCCCCCGTGTACTACCGCAAGATTCCCGTTGGCCAGGTGGTGGCCTATGCCCTGGACGCTGACGGCAAGGGCGTGAACATCGACGTGTTCGTGCATGCACCCAATGACGCCTACGTCACCGAGAACACCCGGTTCTGGAACGCCAGCGGGATTGATGTGAGTGTCGGCGCCAACGGGTTTGCGCTGAAAACCGAATCCTTGTCGTCCATGCTGGTGGGCGGCATCGCCTTCCTCGCCCCGCCCTACAGCCCAAACGACAAGCCGGCCGACGAAGAACACTCCTATGAACTGTTCGCCGACCAGCAAACCGCGCTGGCCCCGCCCAATGGCAAGGCGCAATACCTGAACCTGCGGTTCGACCAGGCCTTGCGCGGGCTTACGGTGGGTGCGCCAGTGGAGTTCCTGGGTATCGAATTCGGCAAAGTGGTGTCGATCAACCTGGATTTCGACGAGAAAAAACGCAGCTTCCCGGTCAACGTCGGCATCGTGATCTACCCGCAGCGCCTCGGCGAAGCCAACACCAAAATGCTCACGGTCTTGAAGCATGACCCCAACGACGAAGCCGGCGGTGTGCGCCTGATAGGCAGCTTCATCGAACACGGCCTGCGCGCCCAGGCCCGCAGCGGCAACCTGCTCACTGGCCAGCTCTATATCGCCCTGGACTTCTTCCCCAAGGCCGACAAAGTCGTGTTTGACCCGAACCTGCGCCCCGTCAGTATTCCGACCATCCCCGGCAACCTGGAACAACTGCAGGAAAAACTCGAAGGCATCGTCAACAAGATCAACCAGCTGCCGATCGAGCGAATTGCCGGCAACCTCGACGGCAGCCTGGTGGAACTGCGCAAGGGTCTCGGCCAGTTCAACGCCAAGACACTGCCGGGGGTGCAAAACACGCTGGCCGACGTGAGTAAAACCCTGCAATCCGCCAGTTCGACCCTGGCCGAGGATTCGCCGCAACGGGAACAGTTGACCCAGACCCTGGACGAACTGAGCCGCATGTCGCGCTCCCTGCGAGAGCTGTCGGACTACCTGGCACGCCATCCCGAATCGCTGATTCGCGGTCGCCCCGACAACGCCGCGCCCTCCGACCTGCAAGGGCCACCGCGCAAATGACCACAGGAGCAACCACCATGGCTTTGCCGCTGAAGATCACGCTGCTCACCGGGTTGCTGCTGCTGACGGCGTGCCGCAGTGAGCCCATTCAATTTCATACCCTGACGCCGGTGCAGCGCAGCAATGCGTCATTGGCCGCGGGGGGCGAGATCCGGATTGAAAGCATCACGGTCCCGCCACAGGTCGACCGGCCACAGATTGTCATCCGCCAGGGTGACAGCGGCGTGGCCATTCTCGAGACGCAATGGTGGGCTGCCAGCCTGGTGGATGAGTTGCGCAGCGCGCTGGTGGATCAACTCGCCAGCAGCCGGAAAAACCTGGCGGTGCGCATTGAGGTCCAGCGCTTTGACTCGATCCCCGGGCAGTACGCCCTGCTCGACGTCAAATGGCGGCTTCGCCAGACGGGCACGGACGAACGCACGCCGCTGACGTGTCGCACGGTGGTGCAGTCGCCATCCGGCCCGACCATTGACGACCTGGTGATCGCGCAGCAAAACAACGTCAAGCGGTTTGCCGCGCTGCTCAGCCAGGCCGCCGACAAGTCATCGAGTGAGTGCCCCGCCGTGCGGTAAACATTGATCCGGGGGATCGAGCCATGCGCACATTCTGGAAGTGGTATCAGCAACTGCTGGAGAATGACTTCAGCACCCAGGTCTTCGACAATGTGAAGAACCTGCTGGTATGCGCGCTGTTGTTTGCTGCGGGCACCAACGCACTGGCCGGGGAACATGAGCTGTTCCTCGGCATCCTGGCGTCAAGCGTGGCCGGGTGGGGCTTGATCGTCGTTTCAAGCTTGCTGATGGTGCTGAATGTGAGCGATGGCATCCGCCGGCTCGCCAAGCTGCGTTATCACCTGGTCCTTCAGCTGCTGCTTATCCTGATCTATGTACTGGTGGCAGCGCGCGTGGTGGAAATCGTCTGGGGCTTTCGATCCCATTGATCCAGGTTTCTACCCCAGCAATCCCATCTCCTGCGCCCGCGCCACCGCCTGTGTGCGCCGCTCCACCCCGAGCTTGCTGTTGATATGGCTGGCGTGGGTTTTCACGGTGTGCAGGGAGATAAACAGCTGATTGCTGATCTCCTGGTTTGAACAACCCTGTGCGATCAGGTGCAGCACCGCCAGTTCACGGGTGCTCAGGGTCTCCAGTGTGTGTGGGGTTTCAACTACTGCAACATCCGGCAAGAGTGCCAGCAGACCCTGGTTCATCAGTCCATGGGGATCCCGAGACAGCTGCTCCCGCGTCCACTCGGGATAGCGTTCCAACAGGCGCTGGAAAGGTTGCATCGCGCCACCGGCAGCCGCTTCGAGTGCGCGGGCAAACACCGGGCGGGCCTGGGCTTCCTGGCCACCGTCCAGCAGTAACAGTGCCTGCTGGGTCAGCGCCATCAGGCTGATCATCTGCCGGCCGCTGTTATGGGCCTGGCGTGCCAGTTCATCGAGCCGTTGCAGTGAAGCCGCCGGCTGATGACGGATGGCGTCGAGTGCCGCCTGTTGCAACTCGATATGTTGCGGCAGGTGCGGGTGGAACTCCGGTGCGGCAGCGGCCTGTTCACCGTTGTAGGTTTGCCCCAGCCGCGTCAGCCAGGCATCGGCCAGGTCCGTGCGCCCCTGAGCCAGCCATAGCTCGCATTTGACCAGGGTGATCATCGCCAGATAGAAAATCGGCGGCACGTCCCAGATATGCATCAAGCGCTCGGCCTCGGCCAATTCGGCAAAGGCCACGGAGAAGTCGCCACGGCGACCTTCGAAGCTGGCGATCACACAGTGGCCGATCAACACGCTGATATCCCGACAGGCTCGCGCCTCCGTCAATCCGGCACGCAGCCGAGCGAGCCCGGCTTCAGGCTGGCAGCGCATCAGCAGCAAATAGCCTTCGTACAACGCCAGGCGCGCGCGCACTGCGTACAGCCGTTGCGGCGCCAGGCCTTGCAAACGTTGCAGGCCCTGGCGCACTTCATCCAGTGACCGCAGGACCTCGCCACGGGCCTGCAGTACACGCGCTCGGTCGTAATGGGCCAGCGCTTCAAACAATGGATTGCCGACCCGCTGCGCCAACTCCAGGGATTCGCGGTTCAGGCCGCGGGCGCGCCACAGGTCGGCGTCGACAATGGCCAGGTTGGACAGGGTCGACAGGCACATCAACCGCTGGCCATAGCGTTTGTGCGGCAGGCTTTCCAGAGCCTCGCTGCAATACGACTGGGTCAGCTCACGATCACCACGGCCCCGGGCAATAATCCCGCTGAGGGCCAGCCATTGCGCCAGCATCGACTTTTGCGCGGTGGCCGACGGGGCCGGTAAAAAACGGCTGAGGTGGCTGGCCAGTTCCTGCGCCGCATCCAGCTGGCAGGCCAGGCCCAACGCCCAGCTGTAGAGCACGATCAGGCGTGGCGTACTCATCAGCAAACTGTCGGGCAAGTCCATTTTCCAGCGCAGCAGCATGCCGACATTCTGCTCCGCCAGCAGTTGCTCTTCGGACAGGTTCTGCACCAGGTTTGCCGCCACATCCAGGTGGCCCGCACGCAGCGCCTGCTCCACTGCCTCGTCGATCAAGCCCTGGGCATTGAACCAGCGGCAGGCCCGCAGGTGCAGGCTGGCTGCCGGCAACACGGCATTGCTCGCGCGGCGGGTGCGCAGCAGGTCGGAAAACAGATGGTGATAACGGTACCAATGGCCCTGCTCGTCCAGCGGCACCAGGAATACCTGGTGGGCTTGCAGGTAGCGCAGGATTTCCGTGCTGTCGTGGGCCTCGCGCACGGCGTCGCACAGCTCGCTGCAAAAGCGCTCCTGGGACGCGGTGTCGTAGAGGAACGCCTGGACTTCCGAGGGCAGGCAGTCGATGACCTCTTCGAGCAGGTAATCGCGGATCAGCCCTTCCCCGCCGTGCAAACCCTGGGGCAGCGTACCTTCGCTGCCGGCCTCGGAAGCCGCCAGCAGCCAGAAACGCAGGCCGGCCACCCAGCCTTCGCTGCGCCGGATCAGGTTATCCAGGGCTTCACCACGCAATGAACTGCTGTGGCGATCCAGCAGCGCCAGGGATTCGCCGTGAGTCAGGCGCAGGTCCTGCTCGTGCAGTTCCAGCAAATGCCGGGACAGGCGCAGTCGGGCCAGGTGCCAGTCGGGACGCTGGCGGCTGGTGACCAGCACCAGCAGGCCGTCGGGCAGGTGATTGAGGAAAAATTGCAGGCAGCGGTCGAGTACCGGGCCCTGGGCCAGATGGTAGTCATCCAGCACCAGCAACAGCGGCGCCTGGGTCGACAGGTGCACCGTCAGTTCATCCAGCAGGCCGTCGAGCCATTCTTCAAAGGCGAAGGGTTGGTGACGCTGGCGCATTTTCAGCAGGCCCAGGGATTGGGCGCCCAACTGCGGGAAGTATTGCTGCAAGCCGTCGAGCAGGCGTTCAAGAAAACGTCCCGGGTCGTTGTCCCGGGGACTTAGCCCCAACCACAGGCTTTGCCAGTGGGCCGGCAGGCTCTGGCAGAACTCCACCGCCAGCGAACTCTTGCCGAACCCGGCCGGGGCGCTGACCAGCAACAGACGCCCGGCCAGCCCTTCGCTCAGCCGTTCGCACAGGCGCGGTCGCAACACGTAGCCGTCAGGCAGTGGGGGTCGATAGAAGCGCCCTTCCAGGGTCGGAATCACCGTGCTGGCAGGCCCTTGAATTCGGGACAGATCAGTCATCGCCGGGCTCTTGTAGAAGGCTGTTGTCGGCATTGCAGATGTCCGCAGACTAGCGGTAAAAGCGGCAGCTTTGTAGATCTTTGCAACATTTGTCTGAAAAAGACTACAACAAAAAATATCCGGACTTCTTCTGTAACGACCGACACTCTGTGGCGAGGGAGCTTGCTCCCGCTGGAGTGCGCAGCGCTCCCGTTTTTGGGGCTGCTACGCAGCCCTGCGGGAGCAAGCCCTCGCCACAGTGGTCCGGCAAAAAAAAGCCCCGAACCAGTCGGGGCTTCTTCGAGGATGCGGCCTCGTTTACAGCAAGTTAGCGAACACCATCCTGGCGCAGGGCCGCCGGGGTGAAGTCGCTGGTGGTGGCGGTGAAACCGAAGTCATAGGCCTGTTTCTCTTCGTTCTTCATGCCCAGTGCCAGGTAGCGGCCGGACTGCAGGTCGTAGAGGGTTTCGAGGGCGTACCACGGCACTTGCTTGTCGTAGTAGTTCTCGGCATGGGCTTCAGCCACGCGCCACAGCTGGCCACGACCGTCGTAGTGGTCGATGACCGCGGCTTGCCAGGTGTCTTCGTCGATGAAGAAGTCACGCTTGGCGTAAATGTGGCGCTGGCCTTCCTTCAGGGTTGCAACCACATGCCACACACGGCGCAGCTCGTAGCGCGCCAGGTCCTGGTTGATGTGGCCGGCCTTGATGATGTCCACATACTTGAGCTTCGGATCGTCGAGTTTGTAGCTGTTTTCGGCGATGTACAGTTCCTTCTTGCCTTCCAGTTTCCAGTCGTAGCGGTCCGGTGCACCGTTGAACATGTCGAGGTTGTCGGAAGTCCGCAGGCCGTCGGCGGCGGTACCCGGGCCGTCATACGATACTTGCGGCGCCCGGCGCACACGACGCTGGCCGGCGTTGTAGACCCACGCCGAACGGGGTTCTTTCACCTGGTCGAGGGTTTCGTGCACCAGCAGCACACCACCGGCCAGACGTGCCGGCGCAGTCACTTGCTGCTTGAAGTAGAACAGGATGTTGCCCGGGTTTTTCGGGTCGTAGTCCTTCATCTTGTCGCGGAACACGAACTGATCGCGGAAGTACACCAGGCTGAACGAGCCGTTGGTTTGCGGCGTGGCCTGGGTCACCAGGCGGGTCACGCTGCCGCCGCGATAGCGGGTGATGTGGTTCCAGATCACTTCAACGCCGCTTTTCGGAATCGGGAACGGTACGGCGGTTTCAAAGTTTTCCAGGCCGTTGCCGCCGGACACCAGGTTGGTGCTGGTGGCGTTTTTCTTGATGGCGGCGAACACATCAGCTGGCACCGTGGCGCCGCGATGGGTCGGGTAGACCGGCATCTTGAAGGTGTCGGGGTAGCGCTTGAACATCGCGTACTGCCCCGGCGCCAGCTTGTCCTTGTACTGCTCGACGTTCTGCGCGGTGATGGTGAATTGCGGTTGTTCGTTGGCGTATGGGTTGGCCAGGAAGCCACGGGCATCCACGGCACCGGCGTTGGTTGGCAGCGGCGACCATTTAGGGATGGTGCCGGCCGCGTTACCGGCCATTTCAGCGCCCATCGGGGTCAGGGTCGTGCCGAGCTTGGCGGCTTCATCCGCCGAGACCGCCGCCATGACGCTACCCGCCATGATCGACAGCCCCAGCACACCCACCTGCAACAGATTTTTAGTTATTTTCATGTTCTGGTTCTTCCTTAAAACATACTGCTTAAAGAGAGTGTGCTTAGAAGTTCACGCCGACGCTCAAGGCGACAAAGTCGCGGTCGTCCACGGTGCTGTAGTCGCCACCAAAGAAGTTGGTGTAGGCCAGGCTCGCGGTGTAAGTGTTCTGGTACTCGGCGTCCAGCCCGAGGCTGATCGCCTTGCGGCCTTCCTCGAAGTTACCGCCAGGGCCAGGCGAGTAACCCTTAACGTCATGGGACCAGGCCACGTTGGGTTTGAGGTTGACGCCGGCAAACACATCCGGGTATTCCCAGATCGCACGGCCACGGTAGCCCCACGAAGTTGCAGTAGTGAAGCCGTCGTTGTTGCAACTGGTGTTCAGGCCGTTGGCATTGGGAAGGCCAGCACCTTGGGCGGTAGAGTTGTTCAATGCCGCACACGCGCCGTTAGGCAGGGTACCCGGGCCAAACACCGGATCACGGCCATAGCGAACCTTGGACTTGCTCTCCAACCCGCCGACATAGGTCATACCGACTTCGCCCACCAGCGTCAGGCGGCTGGCGCCCATGACCTGGTCAAAGAAGTGGGTGAACGTGGTTTGGAGTTGAGTGATTTCCTTACGGCGATAACCATGCAAATCCTGGCCTGGTACACCGCTTAACAACGAAGCATCCTTGAGCACCGGGAAGCCCAGAGGGCGAACGCCGGCAAACAGGATGTCGGTGGAGTTCAACTGCACAGGCGCGTTGGGCCGGTAGCTCAACTCGCCGCTCCATGCCGTGCCGGTAGGCAACGTGGTGGAGAAACTCAAGCCAAAGAGGTGGATGTCTTCCGGATACTCAACGAAGTATTGCGAGTTTCCCGCCACCACCAGTGCAGCTGCCTGACCCAAAGGCCTGGCTCTGTCGTAGACCGACTGAGGCGCGCCAGTTGCACTGAAAATCGGCGCACGGCTGTGGTAGTTCATGTAGTAGGCGCCGAACTCGGTGTCCAGCGGCTCAAAGTTGTAGTGCATTGCGACGCCGTATTGGCCGCCGTCACGTGCGTTACGGTTCGGACCGCGGCGCACCAGGACGCCCTCGTCATTAACGTCGACGCCCAAGGCGGCCAAGCTCGGCAAAGCGGCCGGGTTGATCGTGGAACGCTTGTTCAACACCCGCAAATTATCGTTACAGCCGGTGGTAATGATGTCGGGCTGCGAGAAAAACGTGCCGCAGTTATCGGTCACGGTCTTGTCCCAACCGATCTGATAGAAGCCTTCAGCCGACAGGTTGTCGGTCAGCGTTTGCGACACGTAGAACATGTTGACCGGAATCAGGCCCTCCTTGATCTCGGCCCCCGGACGACGGAATGCAGCCACGTCGATCGGGTTGATGGCGTTGATACCGCCACCAATGAACGTGCTCTCACCCCAGCTCACTACCTGCTTGCCCAACCGTACGGAACCCGGTTCATCACCAATCGAGTAGTTGTGGTAGACGAAGGCGTCGAGAATCTGCCCGCCAGAAGATCGGGCGCCTGTTGGGCGGTTGTTGTCGCTGATGTTCTTGAAATCGAGGTCGTCGTCTTTAAGCTTGAAGTCATACCAGTACTTGCCCCGGACAAACACGCCGGTGTCGCCGTATTTCAACTCAAGGTCATGAATGCCTTTGAAGATCTTCGAGAAGGAATCACCTTTGTCGAAGTTCAGGTGACCGTCATCCGAGGTTTGCGACAACCCCCTGCCACCGTTGTTGGCACCGATCAGGTCTTTATTGCGACCCGCCGTCGACCAACTGGCCCCGACCGACAGGGACGAGTCAAAGCTGCCTTCGATTTCACCGATGTTGAAACTGACGCCGAATGCAGGCCCGGCGAGCGTAGAGGCGAGGCTGACGGCCAAGGGCAGTTTTGCCCGGCGCCAGAACTGGTTTGCTGAGATCATCGACGCTACTCCATGTGCATTATTGTTATGGCAGTGAGTCGTTTCCAAGGGCTTGTAACGGCCGGAATACAACGATTCCAATGCCGGGCGAACACATGAACCCGCCGGGCTCACAGCACCGCACCTTGAAAAACTCTGGGATGAACTATAGCCAGCAGGGGGTACCGCTTGATCCCTCTAAAGTGTGATTTGCATCACCAACCCGTCTGCCACAGTCCTTTTCGCCATGCTGACGAAGGTCAGCGACGGAAGGATGGCTGAAAATTGGCAAATCACAAGTGAAGGCTTGGACTAGAGCGCTGCCGTGCCCGCGAGGGCACGGCAAGCAGCGTCAGAGGGTAGAGAGGAAGGTGCTGTTGTTGGCCTGCCATTCGATGATGTCGATACGGATACGTTTTTTGTCGAGCTTGCCGACACTGGTCTTGGGAATTTCCGTAACAACGGCGATCTGGCTTGGAATCGCCCACTTGCTCAGGTGGCCCAATTCCACGAATGGCTTGAGATGTTCCTTGAGCTCCTTGGCCCCTATCACATGGCCATCACGCACCACCAGCAACGCAAACGGGCGTTCGCCCCACTGCGGGTCGGCAATCCCCACCACCGCTACTTCGCGTACCGCCGGGTGGCGGCTGACCAGGTCTTCCAGCGCCAGGGAGGAGATCCACTCGCCGCCGGTCTTGATCACGTCCTTGATGCGGTCGCGAATATCGATCACGCCGAAGGCATCGAGGGTGGCCACATCGCCGGTGTGCATCCAGCCGCCGGCCCACAGCTCGGCGCCCTTCTGCGGCTCGTTGAAATAGCCTTCGCTGAGCCATGGCGCGCGCAGCACCAGCTCGCCCTGGGATTCACCGTCGGCGGGCAGGAAGTTGCCCTCGCCATCGATGATCGCCGCTTCCACCAATGGGCCGGGCACGCCGGCCTTGATGCGGTAGGTGGTGCGTTCGTCTTCGGTGCCGGCCATCAGTTCTTCATTGAGATGGGCGCAGGACACCAGCGGCCCGGTCTCGGACATGCCGTACGCCGCTGTCAGTTGGATCCCGCGGGCCTTGGAGGCTTCATACAGTGAGCGATTGAGGGCGCTGCCACCGATGACGATTTTCCAGCCGCCGAAATCCACGCCCTGGCCGGCCTTGGCGTTGAGCACCATTTGCAGGATGGTCGGCACACAATGGGAGAAGGTGACCTTCTCCTTGCGCCACAGCTCCACCAGGTATTCGGGGTCGTAGCGGCCTGGATAAACCTGCTTCAGGCCGAGCATGGTCGCCACATACGGCAGGCCCCAGGCGTGCACGTGGAACATCGGAGTGATCGGCATGTAGACGTCGTTGGTGCCCAACAGCCGCACGCTGTCGACGCTGCCCATGATGGTCGCCACGCCCATGGTGTGCAGCACCAGTTGGCGGTGGGTGAAGTACACGCCCTTGGGATTGCCCGTGGTGCCGGTGGTGTAGAAGGTGGTGGCGACGGAGTTTTCGTCGAAATCCTCGAAGTCGTAGCGGGGGCTCGCCGCCGCCAGTAATGTTTCGTACTCACCCACCAGGTTCGGCAGTTCGGCGGTTTTGTCCGCGCCGTCGGTGAGCAGCAGGGTTTTGTCGACAGTGGTGAGGTGGCCGGCAATGGCCTGGTAGAGCCCCACGAACTCGCTGTTGACCAGTACAAAGCGGTCCTCGGCGTGGTTCATGGTGTACAGAATCTGTTCCGGAGAAAGGCGCACGTTGATGGTGTGGATTACCGCACCAATCATCGGAATGGCAAACATGCATTCCAGGTAGCGGTGGCTGTCCCAGTCCATCACGGCCACGGTGTCACCGGCCTTGACCCCGGCCTCGGTCAGCACATTGGCCAGGCGGGCGACACGCTCGATCAGGGTGGGATAGGTGTAGCGCAACTGGTCGCGGTAGACGATTTCCCGGGTCTTCTCGTAGCGTGTCCCGGACATCAACAGGCGTTTGATCAACAGCGGGTATTGGTAGGCGCCTTCGGCGGGCGGGATAACACGAGTCTGCAACATACGAATCCCTTATCTGACTGCACGGTCTTGGCTGAAACATCTGCACTTTAGAGCGCTTATGTTTCAGCCAAATCAGCCAAAGGAATGATTTGCAGAACCCAATAAATGCTAGCTTTGAGCCAGCATCCGGCTTATTTCATGCTGGTAAAGGCCAGCTTCACACCGATGGCAATCAGCACCGCGCCCATGGTGCGGTCGAACCAGTGGCCCATGCGTGCAAAACCGGCGCGTACGCGTTGCTGGCTGAACAGCATGGCCACCAGGCAAAACCAGATCGCGGTCGCCACGGCCAGGTACACGCCGTAACCGGCCTGGACCGCCAACGGCGTGTGGGGATTGATCACCACGGTGAACAGCGACAGGAAGAACAGCGTGGCCTTGGGGTTCAAGCCATTGGTGACAAATCCTGAGGTAAACGCACCGCGGGCGGTGCGCTCGCCCGCTTCCAGGTGCAGGTCTTCTTCACTGGCAGGCTTGGCCGGCTGGGCGCGCAGGGCCTTGAAGCCGATGTACAGCAGGTAGGCCGCCGCCGCCCATTTCAGCGCATTGAACAGCACGATGGACTGGGACACGATCAAGCCGATGCCCAGCAGCGAATACCCCACGTGCAGGAAAATCGCCGAACCGACGCCCAACGCCGTCCAGGTGCCGGCCCGTCGGCCATGGGTCACGCTTTCACGTACCACCACGGCGAAATCCGGGCCAGGGCTGGCCACCGCCAACAGGTGAATCAGTGCCACGGTCAAGAACTCGGTGAGGTACATGCACACTCCAGGAAGTAACTGATTATTTCATCTGATAGGCTCGGCAGATTACGCCTTCGAATCCCGCCGCAAAAGGTACAGTTGATGACGAACAATCGCCGCGCCGTCTTCCTTGATCACCCTTCCCTGGACCTCGGGGACTTGGACCTCAGCGGGTTGCAGGCACTCTTCAGCGAACTGAGCCTGCACCAGCAGACCACACCCGAAAACATTATCGAACGCCTGCAAGGCGCGCAGGTGGCGATCAGCAACAAGATCGCGCTGAATGCCGAGACCCTGGCGGCCTGTCCCGAGCTGAAGCTGATCCTGGTGACCGCCACCGGCACCAACAACGTCGACCTCGCTGCCGCCCGCGCCCACGGCGTTACCGTGAGCAATTGCCAGGGTTACGGCACGCCATCGGTGGCGCAGCATACGATCATGCTGCTGCTGAACCTGGCGACGCGCCTGAACGACTATCAACGGGATGTGCAGGCGGGGCACTGGCAACAAGCCAAGCAGTTCTGCCTGCTGGACTATCCGATCGTCGAGCTGGAAGGCAAAACCCTCGGGCTGCTGGGCCATGGCGAATTGGGCGGTGCCGTTGCGCGCCTGGCTGAAGCCTTTGGCATGCGCGTGATCCTGGGCGCCATTCCAGGCCGTCCGGCCCGTGCCGATCGCGTACCGCTGGACGAGTTGCTGGCGCAGGTTGACGCACTGACCCTGCACTGCCCGCTCAACGAACACACCCGCGACTTTATCGGTGCCCGTGAACTCGCCTTGCTCAAGCCTGGCGCCTTCATCGTCAACACCGCCCGCGGTGGTCTGATCAATGAACAAGCCTTGGCCGATGCCCTGCGCAGCGGTCATCTGGGCGGCGCGGCGACCGATGTGTTGAGTGTCGAACCCCCAGTCAACGGCAACCCGCTGCTGGCCGGCGACATCCCGCGCTTGATCGTCACCCCGCACAACGCCTGGGGCAGCCGCGAAGCCCGGCAGCGGATCGTCGGCCAATTGATCGAAAACACTCAGGGCTTTTTCAGCGGCGCCCCGCTGCGTGTCGTCAGTTGATAAACTGCGCCCCTTTTCAAGGAGCAGACCATGGATCCGCGCAGTGAAGTACTGCTTCGCCAGGCCGAACTTTTTCAAGGCGACGTGCTGCTGGTGGGCTTGCCCGCCGACGACCTGCTGGGCCGCCTGCCCAATGCCCATGGCTGGAGCTGGCACGCCGGCGACCAGGCCGCGCTGGACGCACGTTTTGCCGAGCGCAGCCAGTTCGGTGTGAACGTGCCCGAGCGTTCGTTCGAGACCGCGGTGGTGTTCCTGCCCAAGTCCAAGGACCTCACCGACTACCTGCTCAATGCCGTGGCGGCGCGTTTGCCCGGCAAGGAGTTGTACCTGGTGGGGGAGAAGAAAGGCGGCATCGAAAGCGCGGCCAAGCAACTGAATCCGTTCGGCAAGCCGCGCAAGCTCGACAACGCGCGGCACTGCCAGTTGTGGCTGGTGACGGTGGCCAACGCCCCCGAGCCGGTAGAACTGGAGAGCCTGGCGCAGGTGTTCGAGGTGCCGCTGGCTGAGGGCCCGCTCAAGGTGGTGAGCCTGCCGGGCGTGTTCAGCCACGGTCGGCTGGATCGCGGTACCGCATTGCTGCTGGAGCATCTGGACAAGTTGCCGAGCGGTCACTTGCTGGATTTCGGTTGTGGCGCGGGTGTGCTCGGGGCAGCGGTCAAGCGTCGCTACCCGCATAACACGGTGACAATGCTCGACGTGGATGCCTTTGCCGCTGCCAGCAGTCGCCTGACACTGGCGGCCAATGGCCTGGAAGCCGAGGTGTTGACCGGTGATGGCATCGACGCTGCTCCGATGAATCTGAACGCGATTCTGAGCAACCCGCCGTTCCACGTCGGGGTGCACACCGATTATTTCGCCACCGAGAACCTGCTGCGAAAAGCGGCCAAACATCTGGCAAAAGGCGGCGAACTTCGCTTGGTCGCCAACAGCTTCCTGAAGTATCAGCCGCTGATTGAAGAGCATCTTGGGGTGTGCGCAATCAAGGCAGAAGGCCAGGGTTTTCGCATTTACCGTGCCAAGCGCGGCTGAGGTCTTTTTCCAAAAGAAGGCTTGCCGAATGGATTTTGCCTAGGCAGAATCCGCTCCGTCCTAGGGGAGTAGTCTCCCACGAGCGCCACGCTCGTCCGGCATACGTCAACATACTTGGTCAACAGGCCATGGCGTATGCGACCCAGGAGTCCGCACAGACGGACCGGGGTTTGACAAGACCTATGACACGAACACCTTACCCGGGGCGGGAAGGCTGTACGTGTCATAGCCGTGTCGACCCGCCCCTGGAACTTACCTGATGCTGGATTCTCTGCTCGTCCCTACTGCAATCGTTGCCTTGGCCGAAATTGGCGACAAGACGCAACTGCTCGCACTCATTCTCGCTGCACGCTTTCGCAAACCCTGGCCGATCATCGCCGGCATCGTTGCCGCGACCCTGGCCAACCATGCGGCCGCCGGTGCCGTGGGGGCCTGGTTCGGGAGTTTCTTCTCGGATGCGGTGCTGCACTGGATACTCGCGGCGAGCTTCTGCGCCACGGCGCTGTGGACCCTGGTGCCCGACAAGCTCGACGATGACGAAGCCAGCACTTCCCGCAAGTTCGGGCCCTTCCTGACCACGCTGATCGCGTTCTTCCTCGCGGAAATCGGCGACAAGACCCAGATCGCTACCGTGATGCTCGCGGCGCAATACCCGGAACTGTGGCTGGTGATTATCGGCACCACCCTGGGCATGTTGATTGCCAACGTGCCGGTGGTGCTGGCGGGTAATTTTGCCGCGGACAAATTGCCGCTGACGCTGATTCGTCGACTGGCGGCTACGGCATTCTTCATCCTGGCCATTGTTGCGGTGTACAAGGCCATGCAGAGCAGCGGCTGGATCTAAACGCAACCCCATATGAGGGCTGGGCTTTGATGGGAGCTGGCTTGCCTGCGATAGCATCACCTCGGTGCAACTGACGCACCGAGGTGCCTGCATCGCGGGTAAGCCCGACTCCCACACAAGCCGCGCCCCCACAGTCAGATTTGCATTTCAGCCTTATAAATCAGGATTTTTTCGCCTGCTGATACAACGGCATCACCTTCGGAATCGCCGCCTGCAACGAGGCGATCCGGCTGTCTGAGGCAGGGTGGGTGCTCATGAATTCAGGTGGCGAGCCTTCCGAAGCCTTGGCCATTTTGTTCCACAGGGTAATCGCCGCGTTCGGGTTGTAACCGGCACGCGCCGACAACTCCAGGCCGATCAGGTCCGCTTCGTTTTCATTGCTGCGGCTGTTGGGCAAGGTCATGCCGTAGTTGGCCACGGTATCGGCCAGCGCCAGGCTGTCCTGACCGAGGCCGAACAACGCACCGGCCCCCTGCTTCGCCATTTCGATACCGTAGGCCTTGGACATGGCTTCGCGGCCGTGTTCACGCAAGGCGTGGGCAATTTCATGGCCCATCACGGCGGCGAGTTCGTCGTCGGTCAACTTGAGATTGTCGATCAGCGCGCTGTAGACAAAGATCTTGCCGCCAGGCCCGCAGTTGGCGTTCATCTCGTCACTTTTGATCAGGTTCACTTCCCACTTCCACTGCGCCGCATCCGGACGGAAAGTGGGCGCCTGGGCGATCAAGCGGTTGGCAATGGCCTGCACGCGCTTGGCGTTGGCGCTGGTCTTGTCCACCAGGCCCTTGCCGCTGGCTTCACCCAGGGTCTGCTGGTAGGACTGCGCATACATCTGGTCGACTTCCTGGCTCGACAACATGCTGAACATGTACTGCTTGCGCTCAACCCCCACGGCGCCGCCGCTGGTGGTGTTGACCGACTGACAACCGGCGAGCAACAAAGCCGCGCCCAACGCACATACCGCCACTGTCTTTTTCATCAACCTGCTCCCTGAAAACATGGCGCGTATCGTAGTCGGCCAATTGTATCGACGCCAGATACAACAGACGTATAGCCACCTGATTTCAGATACATCCCACATTGCCGCAAAAAATTCACAAACGCTGGCAACCATTCCATTTACGACATTCGCCCATCCGGCACAGCCATTTTGAGGTAATGGCCCTCATGTCTCCCCCGCCCGCGGCCGATATACACAAGCAGCCAATCTCCCCCTGCGTTCGGAGCCGTCATGAAGTTCAAGTCGATTCAATTTTCTGTCGCGGCACTGGCCGGGGCCATTGTCCTGAGCGTGGTGGCGGTGTTGGTGCTGTATGCCTTGTTCGCCGGGGCGCGCACCCAGGAGATGGTGCAGGAACGCACCCAGGGCCAATTCGAACAAATCATCGAACAGCGCCTGACCGCCCTGGCGCAAACCCAGGCGACGCTGATCCAGCGCGAACTCGAAGCGCCTCTGGTGACGGCCAAGGGCCTGGCCACCGCCAACGCCCTGATGGGCATGAAAGACGCCAACGGCAACCCGCAACTGGCGGTCTCCCGCGAACAGCTGATCAACCTGATCCACGAAACCGTGGTGCGTAACCCGAAGATTCTTGGCGCCTATATAGGCTGGGAAGCCAACGCCATCGACCACAACGATGCTGCCTACGTCAACAGCCCGGTGGTCGGCATCGAAACCAACGGCCGCTTCCTGCCGTGGTGGTTCCGCAATGCCGACGGCAGCCTGGGCCTGGATAAACTGGCTGACGTGGCCGACCAGACCATCCTGTCCACCGGCGTGCGCGCCAGTGAGTACTACCTGTGTTCCAAGGAAAGCAAAAAGCCCTGCGCCATCGATCCGGCCCCTTATAAAGTCGGGAATGCGATGGTGATGCTCGCCTCGTTTATCGAACCAATCATGATCGACGGCACCTTCCAGGGCATCGTCGGCGCCGACCTGTCGGTGAACTTCATCCAGGAAATGCTCACCAAGGCCGATCAGAATTTGTACAACGGTGCTGGTGAACTGGCGCTGATTTCCAGCAACGGTCGCCTGGTGGCTTACACCAAGGACGCCAGCAAGCTCGGGGAAAAGGCCAGCGACCTGCTGGACAGCAACGAACTGGCCAACCTCGGCCAGCTGAAGATCGGCGAAGTGCGTTACGACGTGGATAAGGAACACGGGCATATCGAGTTGTTCCTGCCGTTCAACATCGGCCAGACCGATGCCCGCTGGACCCTGTTGCTGCAACTGCCCTTGAGCGCGGTGATGGCGGACTTGCAGGCGATGCAACACGACCTCGACGCCCAGCGCAAAACCGATATTTTCGGCATGGCCGTGGCCGGGCTGCTGATCGCCGGCATCGGCTTGCTGGTGATCTGGCTGGTGGGCCACGGCATTGCCCGGCCGCTCAAGCAAATGGTGGCGATGCTCAATGACATCGCCCAGGGCGAAGGCGACCTGACCCGGCGCCTGACCAGTGATCGCGCCGACGAACTGGGGGCGATTGCCAGCGGCTTCAATACATTCCTGGCCAAGTTGCAGGGGATGATTACCCAGGTGGTGAGTTCGGTGCAGAAGGTCAGCGACTCGTCGGAGCACACCGCCGACATAGCGATTCGTACCAACCAGGGCGTGCACAAGCAAATGGTCGAGATCGACCAGGTGGCTACCGCCGTGCACGAGATGACCGCGACCGCACAGGACGTGGCGCGCAACGCCACCCAGGCCGCACAGGCCGCCAGCCACGCTGATCAAGCGGCGAGCCAGGGCATGCAGATTGTGCGCGACACCTCCACCTCCATCGGCGCCCTCGCCGAGGAAATCGGCAAGGCGGTCGGTGTGGTGCAGGCGCTGGCCAAGGACAGCGAGAACATCAATGCCATCCTTACGGCGATTCGCGGGATTGCCGAGCAGACCAACCTGCTGGCGCTCAACGCAGCAATTGAAGCCGCACGGGCCGGAGAACAGGGACGCGGGTTTGCGGTGGTGGCCGACGAGGTGCGCAACCTCGCGCAGAAGACCCAGAAGGCCACCGAAGAAATCCAGGCCATGATCCAGCAACTGCAGCAGGGCACCCGCGACGTGGTGCGAGTGATGGAAGACAGCCAGAACCGCACCGATGAAAGCGTGCAGCACGCGGCCAAGGCGGCTCAGGCGCTGGAGACCATTACCCGGGCGGTGTCGGTGATCAACGACATGAACACCCAGATCGCCAGCGCCGCCGAGGAACAGAGCGCGGTGGCCGAGGACATTAACCGTAACGTGATCAATATCGGACAGGTGGCCAATGAAGTGGCCGGCGGAGCGGATGAGTCGAGCGCGGCCAGCGCAGACCTGACCAAGCTGGCGGAGCAGCAGCGGCGGTTGATCAATCAATTCAAGGTTTGAGTCAAGCGGCGCCCTTTCGGGCGCCTTCGCGAGCAAGCCCGCTCCCGCATTCGATCGCATTCCTTCAGTTGAAATGCAATCAAATGTGGGAGCGGGCTTGCTCGCGAAGAGGCCGGCCGATTCAACACAACGCTCAACCCGGCGTCAGGCACTCCGGTCCATTCAGCTTCGGATCGTTGACCATATTGGCCAGCACCCGCTCGCGCAACGCGGTGGGTTCACTGGCCAACAAGGCCTGCAAGGTGTGCAGCGGCGTCTCGGGGTTCAGCCAGGCTGCCTGCCCCGCCGCATCCAGAATCAACGGTCGGCGTTGACTCTGCGCCGCCTGGGTCACCACCGCCGTACTCAACCAAACCTGCTCCTGCACCGGATACGCCTCCCAGATCGCGGCAAAGAACAGCGTGCTGCCCTCCCCCGGCGTCAGCCAGTACGGGCGCTTGCGCTGGGTGCCGCGCCATTCGTAGAAACCATTGGCCGGCAGCAGGCAGCGGCGCTGGCGAAACGCTTCGCGAAACATCGGCTGTTCGGCAAGGGTTTCCGCCCGGGCATGGGCCGGTGTACGAGAGAGATCGGTCAGCCAGGGCGGCGTCAGGCCCCAGCGCGCCCGCGCCAGGGTGTGCTGGCCGTCGCTCAGGCGCTGGATCAGCACCGAGTCATTGGGAGAGATGTTCCACTGGGCCTGCTGGTCGGCCGGGAAGCCCGGCAAGGCAGCAAACGCGGGGTTCCAGCGAAACAGGGCATAACGTCCACACATGGGGCAACACGACTCTTGGAGAAACTGGCCGACAGCCTAACAGACCAGCACGTCGGGAAAGCTGTCGGGTTCATCACCGGGCAGCGGCTGCGCACCGTTGTAGGCAGTGATCAGCTCGCGGGCGTAGGCGGCCTGGTCGTTCTCCACCGCCAGCGCCAGCAGGCCATAGATCGGCAGTTCGCCGGTACCCCCGAGCAAATCGCGCCCCACCAGGTGCGCGGTGATGCCCTCGCTTTCGAGCATGCCTTGCAGCAGCTCGCCTTCCATCAGGTTTTCCGGCTCGTAGATTCGCTGCATGGGCGTACCTTTATTCGTTCTCGCTGCGCACGTTGAGCATCCATTCGTCGTCATGAACCTGCAGCTCGAAAACAATGGGCCGGCAGCACACCGGGCAGTCTTCTATATATTCCTGATCACCCCCGGACAGGTCCAGTAACGCCGTGACAACCTCCCCACAATAAGGACATTCGTACGACTCCTCTTCCATCGCGGTCTCCAAGGTGACTTGTGCGTATAATCGCCGGTCTATTTACAGGGCTATTTTTCGTCCCGGCCAATTGCCCGGACCACGCCCTGATATTTATTGTTCCAAACCTTTACTTACCCTAGCCGTTTCTAACAAGAGAGCATGATGGGCGAATTCGATACCATCCGACCTTACAACGACAGCGAAGTCCCGGCAGTGCTGGCCCGACTGTTCAGTGACAAGGCCTTTCTGGACATCCTGACCCACTTTCGCTTCCCGCGCTTTGCCGGCGCTTTCGGCTGGCTGCTCAAGCCGATGATCGCTCATAAACTGCGCCGTGAGTTCGCCGGCGTCACCACCGTGGCCACGCTGCAGGACAAAGTCGAGTTTTACGTCGACCACACCATCGAGCGGGCAACCGACGGCGTGACCTATACCGGCGTGGAGCAGTTCAAATCCGGCAGCGCCTACCTGTTCCTGGCCAACCACCGCGACATCGTGATGGACCCGGCCTTCGTCAACTACGCCGTGTATCACGCCGGCCTGCCGACGCCACGCATCGCCATCGGCGACAACCTGCTGCAAAAGCCGTTTGTCAGCGACCTGATGCGCCTGAACAAGAGTTTTATCGTGCACCGCTCGATCACCGGGCGCAAAGAGAAGATGGCGGCCTACCAGTTGCTGTCGGCCTACATCAACCATTCGATTCGCAACGACTGCCAGTCGATCTGGATCGCCCAGGCCGAAGGCCGCGCCAAGGATGGGGATGATCGCACCGAGTCGGCGATCCTCAAGATGTTCCACATGAGCCGCAAGGACGAGCCGTTCGCCGAAGTCATCCAGTCACTGAACCTGACGCCGGTGTCCATCAGCTACGAATACGACCCGTGCGACGCAGCCAAGGCCCGCGAGCTGTACATCCGCGCCACCACCGGCACCTACAGCAAGGCGCCGGGGGAAGATGACGTGAGCATTGCCCTGGGCATCACCGGCTACAAGGGCCGGGTACACGTCAACTTCGCGCCGCCGATCACCGAGGCGTTCGAAGACACCAAGCTGTTGGCGATCGAAATGGACCGGCAGATCCTGGGCGGTTATCGGTTGTTCCCGGTGCATTACCTGGCGTACGCCCAATGGAGCGATGCCGATCCGCAATTGCAGGTACCGACCGCAGCCGAGGTATTCCCGGCGGACGAGTTGGCCAAGGCGAAGGCAGAGTGGGAGCGGCGCTTGAATGCGTGCCCGGCCGAGCATCGGCCGTATCTGGTGTTGCAATACGCGACGCCGGTGAGGAATCAGTACCGGGTCAAGGCCGGGATTGCCCTGTAACCCGGTACCAGCAACAGCGCAAACCCAATGTGGGAGCGGGCTTGCTCGCGAAGGCGGTGGATCAGCCAATCATGTATTGACTGACACCGCGCTTTCGCGAGCAAGCCCGCTCCCACAGTTGTTTTTAGGGTGTTCCTACAATCGGGTACTAAGAAAGGACACCAGCAACGCCAGCCCCAGACAGGCAAACCCCAACCGGTAGAACAGGCGATAGGTACGCTGCGTCAACACGTCCAGATACAGCATTGGCTGATCAATGGCACGCAGTTCGCTTTGCGCGGCAAGGCGGGCCATCGCGCGCTGTTCATGCAGGCGCGTGACAAACAGCAGCCATGCCGCCGGGCAGGCCAGTAACAGGGCAAGGGAATTGAGCAGTAGTGCGGTCAGCGACATCGCAAACCTCGATGTATCAGTGTCTTGGTATCAATCCAGATACAAACCTGAATGATATGCGCCGCCTGCGCGTCATTACTCCTTCCCCATTGACGGCTAATGTATCCAGTAATTTACAGCGTCACCTGAACGTCACCTTAACAAGCCACTCTGTTGCCCTTCGAAAGCAAGGGAGCTTGTCATGTTGCACGCGCAGAACCAGGATCGGCTGTATCTGATTGCCCCAAGTGATGAGCAAGAGGCGCTGGTGGGCGGCCTCGCGTTCAATGTGCAGGACCGCCACTGGCTGGTGTATTGCGCCCTCGGCGGGCATCAACATGCCGACCTGCCGGAGTTGGACTTGCTCACTGGCGTGAGTGTGCTGGACTTTTATGTCGAAACGGCTGCATGAAAACGGCAGGCGTAAAAAAACCGGGCTCATCGCTGAGCCCGGTCATCGTTCCCACGCGCCGCAAAGGAATGCCGACTGGGGCGCTCCGCGCCCGCCTGACGGTTACTGCGAGCTGAGCAGCGAACCGATGCTCGGGTCCTTGAACAGGCGCGTCAGGGCATCGCTCAACACGTCGCTGACCAGCTTGGTGTTGGTTTCCTGGTTCGGCGCCATGCCGAAGCGCTGGTCCAGGGATGCGCCGTAACGGCCGCTGTAGCGACGGGTACCGGCAGTCACGTCGGACTTGAAGGTCGCGCCGATGGTGGCTTCAGTCACGTACAGGCCTTCCTTGGGCGACTGATACTTCAGCTCGGCCAGGGTGATGGTCAGTTGTGGCGCACCTGGCGAGTTGGAAGGGGTGAAGCCCAACAGGCGCACGGCCGCTTCGGCCTGGGCTTGCAGCTTGGGCAGCACGTCCGCACCGGTCACCGTGATGGCGCTGGTTTCCGGGTACAGGCCGCCACGGGTGCCGAGGGTCGGCGACGGACGCCCGTCAACCACACGCACCGACACCGGCTGGCCATGGCCGACAGGCGCCAGCTGGGTGGTGATTTTCGGTTGCGGGCTGAGTTGTTGCGGGCTGTGGGCGCAGCCAACCAGGGTCAAACTGGTCACAGTGATCAAACCGAACAACAGGCGTTGCAACATACTCATTTCTCCAGGACTAGATGCAAACAGGGCGCCAGTATAACGGTGAGCGCTCGCCACTCACCAGAATTCCTGAACGGCGCCTGAACTGTCGGCGAAATTACAATTTTCACACAGAACCGTCACCTCAATGTCATGCCAGACTGCCAACCTTCGCAGCATGTAACGAACCGGGTACACAGCCATGCGCCTTCTCAAATCTTTGTTCTTTTCCCACGCCAGCCATCGCCACTTTGCCCTGCTCGACGCCCAAGGCTGCTGCCAGGCTTTCAAGCAGTGCAGCCTGCCGCCCGTCGGTGAAGGCTGGGTCGAAGTCGAAGAGACCCGCCTGAGCTGGATGCACCGTCCGCTGCCCGCCAGCGCGCGCGTCAGCCCCCGGGTTTCGCAGCCACAGGCACGGCACGCGTTGGCCTCCTGACCAGACTGCTAATAAAAGTCATTAAACACGTCCATTTGCGCGCATTTCTTCGCTACAATCTCCCCCCGATTATAAGGACGTCTCCTGATCGGGCCTCGCAGCATCGCTAATGCACTTGTATTAGCTCCCCCGCACCGCCCACAGAGAGCCGCCCACACAGATCGTGTGAAGCTGGCGAGCTTGCTGTTTTCTCTGCAAACCATCGTCTTTACCCGAATCTGCCAGAGCTGCCATGCGCTCGGCCACTTGAGTTGTTTGCCCGTTTTGCCGCTTGCCGGCAGTGATTTCGGGCCAGGTGCCAGGCTGGGGCAGCCCTTTTTTGAGGTTCACGTCTTCAAAAGAGCGTGAAAAAAACGGGTTTTCACAACTTCACAAGAGTGTGGCGAGCAAATGAATAGTTTTGCGTTTGTACAAGCACCATCAGCGTCTGGAACAGCCCCACCACACAGGACCGAGCACTCCTCAAGAACCGGAGCTTGAAGCCTGTCCGCTACGGATTTGGTTGCACGATCGGACGAGCTTGACCATAAGTCGAATTGCCACAGGCGCCCTTAAATGCGTTCATACGCAGATCAGGCCCGGTCGGCAGCGTCCGCTTGCGATAAATTGCGAAGAATCGGACATGGCGATCCTGGCCATGGGTAACCTGGGGCATCACGTGAACCGCCCCGTCACTCCTGGCAGCCATGCCGTCAATTTGGTGCTGCAGATTTTGGAGACGCGTTAAATGGCGCATAACGAAGCAGTCGACGTAGTACTGGTAGGTGCGGGCATCATGAGTGCCACCCTCGCCGTACTGCTCAAAGAGCTCGACCCCGGCCTCAAGCTGGAAGTCGTTGAGCTGATGGATTCGGGTGCCGCGGAAAGTTCCAACCCGTGGAACAACGCCGGTACCGGCCACGCCGGGCTGTGTGAGCTGAACTACACACCGCAGGCCGCCGACGGCTCCATCGACATCAAGAAAGCCGTGCACATCAACACCCAATTCGAGGTGTCGAAGCAGTTCTGGGCCTACCTGACCAAGAAAGGCACCTTTGGCTCGTCCAAATCCTTTATCAGCCCCGTGCCGCACCTGAGCTTCGTACAGGGCGAGAAAGGCGTGTCGTTCCTCAAGAAGCGCTTTGAAACCCTCAGCCAGCACCACGCGTTCTCGGACATGCACTACACCGAAGACCGCAGCGAGATGGCCGAGTGGATGCCGCTGATGATGCCCGGCCGCCCGCTGGACGAAAAAATCGCCGCCACCCGCGTGATGAACGGCACCGACGTCAACTTCGGCGCCCTGACCAACCAGTTGCTCTCGCACCTGACCAGCGCCCCGGATGCCCAGGTCAAGTACAGCAAGCGCGTCACCGGCCTCAAGCGCAACGGCGCCGGCTGGACCGTGAGCATCAAGGACGTCAACAGCGGCAATTCCCGTGATGTGGACGCCAAGTTCGTGTTCCTCGGCGCCGGTGGCGCGGCCCTGCCGCTGTTGCAAGCCTCGGGCATCGAGGAAAGCAAGGGCTTCGGCGGCTTCCCGGTCAGCGGCCAGTGGCTGCGTTGCGACAACCCGGAAGTGGTCAAGCACCACCAGGCCAAGGTCTACAGCCAGGCGGCCGTGGGTTCGCCACCGATGTCGGTGCCGCACCTCGACACCCGTGTGGTCGACGGCAAGAAATCCCTGCTGTTCGGGCCATACGCCGGTTTCACCACCAAGTTCCTCAAGCACGGCTCGTTCCTTGACCTGCCCATGTCGATTCGTGCCGGCAACATCGGCCCGATGCTGGCCGTGGCCCGGGACAACATGGACCTGACCAAGTACCTGGTCAGCGAGGTGCGCCAGTCCATGGAGCAGCGCCTGGAATCCCTGCGTCGCTTCTACCCTGAGGCAAAAGCCGAAGACTGGCGCCTGGAAGTGGCCGGCCAACGGGTGCAGATCATCAAGAAAGACCCGAAGAAAGGCGGCGTGCTGCAATTCGGTACCGAACTGGTTGCGGCCAAGGACGGTTCGCTGGCCGCCCTGCTCGGCGCGTCTCCAGGTGCTTCGGTGACCGTGTCGATCATGCTGGAACTGATCGAACGCTGCTTCCCGACGAAAGCCGCCGGTGAGTGGGCCGCCAAGCTGCACGAGATCTTCCCGGCTCGGGAAAAGGTCCTGGAGACCGATGCCGAGCTGTATCGCAAGATCAACACGCAGAACAACATCAGCCTGGAACTGGTTGAGCAGAGCAGCGAGACCGAAAGCTACGCTTGAGCGTCGTGACGCAGAGCGTCAGTTGATGCATTCCCACGCAGAGCGTGGGAACGAAAAACGCCCCTAACGGGGCGTTTTTTTTCGTCCGCAACAATCAGCCGCGAGCTTGTTCGATCAGCTCGATGTACTCGGCGGCGTTGCGCTGGTCCTTGATCACTTCAACGAAGGTCAGGCCATGCTCATCCTTGCCATCGAGGTCCAGGCCGGCTTCCTTGAAGAAAACCAGGAAGCGTTCGAAGTCGTCGATACGCAGGCCGCGGTAGGCCTTGATCAGTTTGTGCAGGGACGGCGAAGTGGCGTCTACCGGCTCGAAATCCAGGAACAGCTTGATTTGCTCGTCGCCGATTTCATCACCAATCACCTGTTTCTTATCTTTACGCATTACCGACTCCAGCCTGCAGACATTTACACGGGAAAAGCAGTTTACCTGCGGCACCGCGGCTTCGAAAGCTACGCGAACCAATGTGGGAGCCGGCTTGCCTGCGATAGCGGTGCATCAGTAACAGATGGGCCAACGGACCCACCGCTATCGCAGGCAAGCCAGCTCCCACATTGACTGTATTTACACCGCCGAATGCGCGTCGGCTGGATTATTTGGCGCGCACCGCCCCGGTGTGCAAATCGGCCCAGATATGGCCGTTGGCGTAAGTGAGGAATTGCACATAGACCGTGTCATTGCGCAACAAGTCGACGATCACCCGATACTGGGTCACCGGATACGACAAGGTCAGGGTTTTGCTTTTGTCGTCGAACACCGGCTTTTTCAGGCTTTTGCTTTCAGCATCAAAGTTGAGGATCACCTGGGCGATGGTCGCGCCTTTGTTCAGGGACTTGCCCTTGAGGCGGATCATCAACGGCGAGGTCACCGGGATCGGCTGCTGGGTGGATTGGCGCTGGTTACCCACCACCACCGAATACTCGGTGACTTGCAGCAATTGCTGCTGGTCCGGGGTTTCGGCGCGCAGGGTCAGGTCGTCGGGCGGCAGGAATTGGCTGTGCAGCGGCGCCGGAGCAGCCGCCAGGGGCAAACTGAGGGTCAGCGCCAGGGCGGCGCAGGTGCGAATCAACAGGCTCATGAACAGCTCCAGACGCAGGGGCCAAGCACGATAGCATGACAACCCTGCGCCTGAATCCCGCTTACATCCCTTTGACGGCGTAGATCCCATTGGCGTTGCGCCAGTAGCCTTTGTAGTCCATGCCGTAACCGAAGATGTAACGGTCAATGCACGGCAGGCCCACGTAATCGGCTTTCAGGTCCGGACGGGCCTTGCGGTCGTGGTCCTTGTCGATCAGCACGGCAGTGTGCACCTTGCGCGCGCCGGCGTGTTTGCAGAAGTCGATGATCGCGCCCAGGGTGTGACCTTCGTCGAGGATGTCGTCGATGATCAGCACGTCGCGGTCGATGAACGAGACTTCCGGCTTGGCTTTCCAGAACAGGTCGCCGCCACTGGTTTCATTGCGATAGCGAGTGGCGTGCAGGTAGGACGCTTCCAGCGGGAATTGCAGGTGGGTGAGCAATTTACCGGCGAAAATCAGGCCACCGTTCATCACGCAAAAGACCACCGGGTTGGTGTCGGCCATTTCACGGGAGATGTGCGCGCCGACCTTGGCGATGGCCTCTTCGACTTGCGCTTCGGTGTACAGGCAGTCAGCCTCGCGCATGATTTGACGGATATGCTCGAGATCAGCGGACATGGCGCTCTCCAAGGGGGTGCTGTGGCAAGAAAAGCGGGCAAAGGTACGCATGTGAGGCCCAACGTTCAAGCCTTAATGGACTAACGTACTAGATGTCTATAGGACAACACCCTCGGATAGATTAATCTAGGCCGGTTTTTTTGCCCGCCGCCGGAGCCTTTCCCCATGCCCATCCGTGAGATCCGCCATCCGCTGATCCGACATAAACTCGGCCTTATGCGCCGCGCCGACATTAGCACGAAGAACTTCCGTGAGCTTGCTCAGGAAGTCGGAGCGCTGCTCACCTACGAGGCGACCAAAGACCTGCCCCTGGAAAACTACGAGATCGCCGGTTGGTGTGGTCCCGTCCAGGTCGAGAAAATCGCCGGCAAGAAGATTACCGTGGTGCCGATCCTGCGTGCCGGTATCGGCATGCTCGAAGGCGTGCTCAGCCTGATCCCGGGTGCCAAGGTCAGCGCCGTAGGCGTGGCCCGCAACGAAGAGACGCTGCAGGCCCACACCTACCTGGAAAAACTGGTACCGGAAATCGACGAGCGCCTGGCGATGATCATCGACCCGATGCTCGCCACCGGCAGCTCCATGGTTGCCACCATCGACCTGCTGAAAAAAGCCGGTTGCAAGGACATCCGCGCCATGGTGCTGGTGGCCGCTCCCGAAGGCATCGCCGCCGTCGAGAAAGCCCACCCGGACGTGTTGATCTACACCGCATCCATCGATGAACGCCTGAATGAACATGGCTACATCATCCCGGGCCTGGGCGATGCCGGCGACAAGATCTTCGGTACCAAGCAGAAGGACGCGTGACCATGCAGGATGAGTTCAACGACCCGCTTTGGCGCCAGATCCTGTCTGGCGCACAGATGCTCTTCGTAGCATTTGGCGCGCTGGTGTTGATGCCGCTGATCACCGGTCTCGATCCAAACGTCGCCCTGTTTACCGCAGGCTTGGGCACCTTGTTGTTCCAGGTGGTTACCGGGCGCCAGGTACCGGTGTTCCTGGCGTCGAGCTTTGCGTTTATCACCCCGATCATTCTCGCCAAGGGCCAGTTCGGCCTCGCGGCGACCATGGGCGGCGTGATGGCGGCCGGCTTCGTTTACACCTTCCTGGGCCTGGCCGTGAAGATCAAGGGCACCGGTTTCATCGACCGGCTGCTGCCGCCGGTGGTGATCGGGCCGGTGATCATTTCCATTGGCCTGGCCATGGCGCCGATTGCGGCCAATATGGCGATGGGCAAGGCCGGTGACGGCAGCGAGTTGATCCACTACCAGACCGCCATGCTGATCTCGATGCCGGCGCTGCTGACCACGTTGATCGTGGCGGTGTTCGGCAAAGGCATTTTCCGCCTGGTGCCGATCATCTCCGGCGTGCTGGTGGGTTTCGCCATGTCGTTCTACTTCGGCGTAGTCGACACCGCGAAGATCGCCGCCGCACCGTGGTTCGCCCTGCCCCACTTCACCGCGCCGGAATTCAACTGGCAGGCGATCCTGTTTATCGTCCCGGTGGCCCTGGCCCCGGCGATCGAACACATCGGTGGTGTGATTGCGGTGGGCAGCGTGACCGGTCGCGACTACCTGAAGAAGCCTGGCCTGCACCGCACCCTGCTGGGTGACGGGATCGCCACCACCGCTGCCGGCCTGTTCGGCGGCCCGCCCAACACGACCTACGCGGAAGTGACGGGCGCGGTGATGCTGACCAAGAACTACAACCCGAAGATCATGACCTGGGCGGCGGTGTTTGCCATCAGCCTGGCGTTTATCGGCAAGTTCGGCGCGCTGCTGCAAAGCATTCCAGTCCCGGTAATGGGCGGGATTCTGTGCCTGCTGTTCGGCTCGATTGCCGCAGTGGGGATGAACACCCTGATCCGCCACAAGATCGACCTTGGCGAAGCGCGCAACCTGGTGATTGTGTCGGTGACCCTGGTGTTCGGGATTGGCGGTGTGCTGGTAGGCACCGGCACTGGCCCGGATGACTTTGGCCTGAAGGGCATCGCCCTGTGTGCGGTGGTAGCGATTGCGTTGAATCTGCTGCTGCCGGGCAATGACGGCTGGAAGAACAGGAAGCCGGATGAGCCGCTGATCTAACTGCCAACGCAAAACCAATGTGGGAGCGGGCTTGCTCGCGAATGCAGTGTGTCATTCAGCACATCAGTGACTGAACCACCGCATTCGCGAGCAAGCCCGCTCCCACATTTTTTTGAGTTTCAGTGTGGCTTACAGCTCGCCCAACGCATCGATCAGCGCCTGGTTCTGCTCAGGCGTGCCAATACTGATCCGCAGGAACTGGGCAATCCGCTCCTGCTTGAAGTGCCGCACAATCACCCCCTGCTCCCGCACCTTGGCCGCCAGCCCGGCAGCGTCGTGCCCTGGATGCCGGGCAAAGATGAAGTTGGCCGCCGACGGCAGTACTTCAAACCCCTTGGCCTGCAGTTGCGCCACCAGCTTTTCACGGCTATCGATCACCAACTTGCAGGTGTTCCGGAAGTATTCGCGGTCTTCAAAAGCGGCGGCCGCGCCGACAATCGCCAGACGGTCCAGCGGGTAGGAGTTGAAGCTGTTCTTGACCCGCTCCAGCGCCTCGATCAGGTCCGGGTGGCCCACGGCCAGGCCCACCCGCAAACCGGCCAGGGAGCGCGACTTGGAGAGGGTCTGGGTCACCAGCAGGTTCGGGTAACGGTCCACCAGGCTGATGGCGGTCTCGCCGCCGAAGTCGATATAGGCTTCATCGACCACCACCACCGAGTCCGGGCTGGCCTTGAGGATTTGCTCCACGGCGTCCAGCGCCATCACGCAACCGGTCGGCGCGTTCGGGTTCGGGAAGATGATCCCGCCGTTGGGCCTGGCGTAGTCCGACACGCGGATCTGGAACTGTTCATCCAGCGGCACTGCGTCGAAGGCAATGCGGTACAGGCCGCAGTACACCGGGTAGAAGCTGTAGCTGATGTCCGGGAACAGCAGCGGCAGGTCGTGCTGGAACAAACCGTGGAAGATGTGCGCCAGGACTTCATCGGAGCCGTTGCCGAGGAACACCTTGCCCGCGTCGATCCCGTAGTACTTGGCCACCGCCTGCTTGAGCAGGTCGCTGTTGGGGTCCGGGTACAAACGCAGATTGTCGTTCAGCTCGGCCTGCATGGCAGCCAGCGCCTTGGGCGATGGGCCGTAGGGGTTTTCATTGGTGTTGAGTTTTACCAGCTTGGTCAGCTTCGGTTGCTCACCGGGCACGTAAGGCACGAGATCCTTGACGAGCGGGCTCCAGAATTTGCTCATGTTTCAGTTCCCCTGCTTATCGTCAACGATGCGGTATTCGGCGCTGCGGGCGTGGGCGGTCAGCGACTCGCCACGGGCCAGCACGGAAGCGGTCTTGCCCAACTCCGACGCGCCCTCTGGCGAGCAGAAGATGATCGACGAGCGCTTCTGGAAGTCATATACGCCCAGCGGCGAGGAGAACCGCGCAGTGCCCGACGTGGGCAGCACGTGATTGGGACCTGCGCAGTAGTCGCCCAGGGCTTCGCTGGTGTGGCGGCCCATGAAGATCGCGCCGGCGTGGCGAATCAGCGGCAGCCAGGCTTGTGGGTCGGCGACGGACAACTCCAGGTGTTCCGGGGCGATACGGTTGGCCACTTCGATGGCCTGCTCCATGTCGCGGACCAGGATCAGGGCGCCACGGCCATTGATCGACTTCTCGATGATCTCGGCGCGCTCCATGGTCGGCAGCAGCTTGGCGATGCTGGCGGCGACCTTGTCCAGGAATTCGGCGTCCGGGCTGACCAGGATCGCCTGGGCGTCTTCGTCGTGCTCGGCCTGGGAGAACAGGTCCATGGCGATCCAGTCCGGGTCGGTCTGGCCGTCACACACCACGAGGATTTCCGAAGGGCCGGCGATCATGTCGATGCCGACCTGGCCAAATACATGGCGCTTGGCCGTGGCCACGTAGATGTTGCCCGGGCCAACCACCTTGTCGACCTTCGGCACGCTTTCGGTACCGTAGGCCAGGGCCGCTACCGCTTGGGCGCCACCGATGGTGAACACGCGATCAACGCCCGCGATGCAGGCCGCTGCCAGCACCAGTTCGTTGATTTCGCCGCGCGGGGTAGGCACCACCATGACCACTTCGGTCACGCCGGCCACCTTGGCCGGAATCGCGTTCATCAGTACCGAGGACGGGTACGACGCTTTGCCGCCCGGCACGTACAGGCCAGCACGGTCCAGCGGCGTGACCTTCTGGCCCAGTACGGTGCCGTCGGCCTCGGTGTAGCTCCAGGAATCCTGTTTCTGTTTCTCGTGGTAGCTGCGCACCCGCGCGGCCGCCACTTCCAGGGCTTCGCGCTGGGGCGCGGTGATGCGGGTCAAGGCCAGTTCCAGGCGTTCGCGGGGCAGGATCAGGTCGGCCATGGAGGCGACATCCAGGCCATCGAACTGCCGGGTAAAATCAACCAGCGCCGCGTCACCGCGCTCGCGCACGGCCTTGATGATGTCGAGCACCCGCTGGTTGACCGAATCGTCGGACACGCTTTCCCAGCTCAGCAGATGATCCAGATGATGGGCGAAATCCGGGTCGGCAGCGTTGAGTCGGGCAATTGCAGTGGACGTGGTCATAGCGAGGGCCTCATAGGAATGGCAAAAATGCTCAGGCGCCGAAAGTTAGCAGTCGATCCGCTTGGGCACCTGAGAATTCTGGCTATGAGGCGGATAGACGGGCGCGGCTTGGGGCCGCGCGGGTGAGTCAACCGCGGTGTCGAGACTCCACTGCCTTGCGCAGGGTGTCGATCAACGCCTGGATACGGGCGTGCTGCATTTTCATCGAAGCTTTGTTGACGATCAGCCGGGAGCTGATGTCGGCGATAAAGTCCTGGGGCTCCAGGCCGTTGGCGCGCAGGGTGTTGCCGGTATCGACCACGTCGATGATCTTGTCGGCCAGGCCGATCAGCGGTGCCAACTCCATCGAGCCGTAAAGCTTGATGATGTCGACCTGGCGGCCTTGCTCGGCGTAGTAACGCTTGGCAACGTTGACGAACTTGGTCGCCACCCGCAGGCGGCCTTTAGGCTCGACGTCACCGACACGGCCGGCGGTCATCAGCTTGCACAGGGCGATACGCAGGTCCAGCGGCTCGTACAGGCCCTGGCCGCCGTATTCCATCAACACGTCTTTGCCCGCGACGCCGAGGTCGGCCGCGCCATGTTCAACGTAGGTTGGCACATCGGTGGCACGCACGATCAGCAGGCGAACGTCGTCCTGGGTCGTGGGGATGATCAGCTTGCGGCTCTTGTCCGGATTCTCGGTCGGCACGATGCCCGCTTCAGCCAGAAGCGGCAAAGTGTCGTCAAGGATGCGGCCCTTGGACAGTGCGATGGTCAACATGGGAAACGTCAGTCCTTCATCAGGCTATTGCTGTCCGGTCGCAATCGGCGCCAGACACAGATCGAGGCCATTACAGCCTCGACTTGAAACCAATCAGCTAATAGCATACATCGTCATGTGGCGAGGGAGCTTGCTCCGGCTGGGGCGCGAAGCGGCCCTGATCTTTGTTTAAAAAGACTGGGACTGCTGCGCAGTCCAGCGGGAGCAAGCTCCCTCGCCACAATGAACGTGTTTGCAGTTCCTGGAACTAGCCCGGTACGCGGCGGATTTTCGCGCCGAGCATCTGCAGCTTCTCTTCGATGCACTCGTAACCACGGTCTATGTGGTAGATGCGGTCGATGAGGGTGTCGCCGTCAGCGCACAACGCCGAGATCACCAGGCTGGCGGAGGCACGCAGGTCGGTAGCCATCACTGGCGCGCCCTTGAGCTTCTCGATGCCGGTCACGATGGCGGTGTTGCCTTCGACCTGGATCTTGGCGCCCATGCGGTGCAGCTCGTACACGTGCATGAAGCGGTTTTCGAAGATGGTCTCGATCACGGCACCGGTGCCTTCGGCAATCGCGTTCAGGGAAATGAACTGCGCCTGCATGTCGGTCGGGAACGCCGGGTACGGAGCGGTACGCACGTTAACGGCTTTTGGCCGCTTGCCATGCATGTTCAGCTCGATCCAGTCTTCACCGGTGGTGATCTCGGCGCCGGCTTCCTTGAGTTTTTCCAGGACGGCTTCGAGGATGGTCGGATCAGTGTCCTTGACCTTGACACGGCCACCGGTGACGGCAGCCGCGACCAGATAGGTACCGGTCTCGATGCGGTCCGGCATCACCTTGTAGGTAGCCGAATGCAGGCGTTTCACGCCATCAATGGTGATGGTGTCGGTGCCGGCGCCGGTGATGTTGGCACCCATGGCGATCAGGAAGTTGGCCAGGTCGACCACTTCCGGCTCGCGCGCGGCGTTTTGCAGCACGCTGCGGCCATTGGCCAGGGCAGCGGCCATCATGATGTTCTCGGTACCGGTCACACTGACGGTATCAAAGAAGAAGTTTGCGCCACGCAGGCCGCCTTCCGGCGCCTTGGCCTTGATGTAGCCGCCTTCGACGTCAATGGTTGCACCCATGGCTTCGAGGCCACGGATGTGCAGGTCCACCGGACGCGAACCGATGGCGCAACCGCCAGGCAGTGCGACTTCGGCTTCGCCGAACCGGGCAACCATCGGGCCCAGGACCAGGATCGAGGCGCGCATGGTTTTCACCAGCTCGTACGGTGCGATCAGGGTCTTGATGGTGCGCGGGTCGATTTCGACGCTGAGTTTCTCGTCGATCACCGGCTCGATGCCCATGCGACCGAACAACTCGATCATGGTGGTGATGTCATGCAGGTGCGGCAGGTTGGCCACGGTAACCGGGCCATCGCACAGCAAGGTCGCTGCCAGGATCGGCAGGGCGGAGTTCTTCGCCCCGGAAATACGGATCTCGCCATCAAGACGAGCACCGCCGGTAATAATCAATTTATCCATAAGAATCTCGACGCCTTGGGGGCTCAGGTGCGCTCGGCCCAGGCCGCGCGGCTGAAAAATTTCATAGTGACCGCATGGATGCTGCCATCGGTGATCCACGGGTTCAAATGGGCATAGATCTGCTGCTGACGCTTGACCGGGCTCAATGCCGCCAGTTCATCGCTAATCACGTTCAGCTGGAAATTGCAGCCTTCGCCCTCAACTTCAACATTAGTTTCGGGCAGCTTTCCTTCAAGGAAGCTTTTAACTTCTAGGGCCTGCATGATCAACCTCTATGGGCGCCCAGTGCGCGCGGGTCGCACATCATACAAAAAAGCCCCGCGCCTGCGAACCCCGCATAGCAGGACTCTGACGGGGGGCTTCTTTAATAATGTGTATTAAGGATGCGCCAACAGCTCGGTCAGACCGGAAACCTCAGCGATTTCACGCATGTCTTCGGGCAATGCACGAATGCTCACCGGCTTTTTGACGGCCTGCGCATCGCGCATGAAACACAGCAGCAACGACAAGCCGACGCTGCTGGACTTCACCACCGCCGAGCAATCCAGCACCAGCGCAGGAGCGGTACTGGCATTGATCAGCGCCTGGCCCTGCTTGCGCAGGGCGGGTCCAGTGCTGTAATCCAGCACGCCGCTGAGCAACAGCTCACCGGACTCGCCAAGGCGAATGGCCGACTCGGTCATTGGGCAGGCTTCCCGGCAGCTTTGTCGGTTTCTTCCTTGGCCTTGGCCACTTCACCGGCCCAACCGTTGATGGTTTTGTCCAGGTCGTTGCCATTGCGCTGCATGGCATCCGCGAACTGGTCACGGAACAGCTTGCCAATGTTGATGCCGTTGATGATCACGTTACGCAGTTTCCACTCGCCGTTGACCTTCTCGAGCGTGTACTGCACAGGGTAGACCGCGCCGTTGTTGCCCTTGACGCTCATGTTGACGCTGGTGCGGTCACCCGACTCATCCCCGGCAGGGGCGACGGTAATCCCCTGGTTGTTGTACTCCAGCAGGGCATTGCCGTAGAACTGGAACAAGCCCTTCTTGAAGTTTTCCTGGAATGTCTGCATCTGCGCAGGCGTAGCCTTGCGCGAGTACTTGACGGTCATGATGCTTTTGGAAATACCTTCAGCATCGACAACAGGCCCGACAATCGTGTTCAGCGCGTTATAGAACTGACTCGGGTCCTGCTTGTACTTTTCCTTGTTGGCACTCAGGTCAGCCAACATCTTGTTGGTGGTGTCCTGCACCAGGTCATGCGCAGAACCGCCGGCAGCGGCGTTAGCCATCAACGGCAGTGCCGCGAGCAGTACCAACAGGCCACGTCGCAAAGTAGAGATCATGAACACATTCCTCATTTGGCGTCTTTATTGACGGTATTGAGCAGGAATTTACCGATCAAGTCCTCCAGCACCAACGACGACTGTGTGTCATGAATGGTCGAACCATCCTTGAGCAGGGCAGATTCCCCGCCGACGCTGATGCCGATGTACTTCTCGCCCAGCAGGCCAGCGGTGAGGATAGACGCAGTGGAGTCAGTCGGCAGGTTATCTACCTTCTTGTCCACCTGCATGGTCACACGGCCGGTGAAGCTGTCGCGGTCCAGATCGATTGCCGTGACCTTGCCGATGGTTACACCCGCCATGGTCACTTTAGCTCTGACAGTCAAACCGGCGATATTGTCGAAGTAGGCGTAAAGTTTATAAGTATCGGCGGTGGGGCTGGCCGATAGGCCGCTGACTCGCAGGGCGAGCAACAGTAAAGCCAGGATGCCAGCCAGCAAGAAAAGGCCGACACCGATTTCCACAGTGCGGTTTTGCATCAGAAATCTCCAAACATCAAGGCGGTCAAAATGAAGTCAAGGCCCAGTACCGCCAGCGAGGCGTACACAACGGTCTTGGTGGTGGCGCGACTGATCCCTTCTGAGGTGGGCTCACAGTCATAGCCTTGGAATACGGCGATCCAGGTCACTACAAAGGCGAAGACGATGCTTTTAATGATGCCATTGAGCACGTCGCCGCTGAAGGTCACGCTGTTTTGCATGTTGCCCCAGTAGGAACCGTCGTAGACGCCCAACCAGTCAACCGCCACCCATGAACCGCCCCAGATCCCGACCACGCTGAATACCATCGCCAGCAGTGGCAGGGAGATGAAGCCGGCCCACAGGCGCGGGGCAACAATGTACTTGAGTGGATCGACGCCGATCATTTCCAGGCTGGACAGCTGCTCGGTGGCCTTCATGTTGCCGATTTCGGCCGTCAGTGCCGAACCGGCACGCCCGGCAAACAGGAGAGCGGTCACCACCGGGCCCAACTCACGCAACAGCGTCAGGGCAACCATCTGCCCAACAGCCTGCTCGGACCCGTAGCTGGAGAGGATATTGAAGCCTTGCAGCGCCAGCACCATGCCGATGAACACCCCGGAGACCACGATGATCACCAGGGACATCACGCCCACGGAGTGCAGTTGCTTGATCAGCAGGCCGAAACCGCCGCCAATACCGCCGCGGCCGAGCAAGGCATGAAACAGGAAAATCGTCGAACGCCCCAGCACACCGATGATATCGATGCCGGAGCGACCGAAAAGGCGAACCTTTTCGAGTAATGATGTCTTGCGCATCAGCGCTTCCCCAGAAGATCTGAGCGGTAGTCCGCTGCCGGAAAGTGAAAAGGCACCGGGCCATCGGGATCGCCGGTCATGAATTGGCGAATGCGCGGGTTGTCTGCGTTCATCAGTTCTTCAGGCGTGCCCTGCCCCAGCACCTGGCCATCGCCCACTACATATAGGTAGTCGGCAATGCTCGCGGTCTCGGCCAGGTCGTGGGAAACCACGATACTGGTGATACCCAACGCATCATTGAGCAGGCGGATCAGGCGTACCAGCACCCCCATGGCAATCGGGTCCTGGCCAACGAAAGGCTCGTCGTACATGAGAATCTGCGGGTCGAGGGCGATGGCACGCGCCAGGGCGACACGACGCTTCATGCCTCCGGACAACTCGTCGGGCATCAAATCGATAGCACCGCGCAGCCCGACGGCCTGCAATTTCAGCAACACAATGTCACGAATCATTTCATCGGACAGCTGTGTATGCACCCGCAGCGGGAACGCCACGTTTTCGAAAACATCGAGATCGGTAAACAACGCGCCGCTCTGGAACAGGACGCCCATGTGTTTGCGGGCATCGAACAGGTCACTGCGCGAAAGGGTCGGCAGGTTCTGGCCATTGACCCAGACTTCACCGGCGGAGGGGCGCAATTGCATGCCCATCAGGCGCAGCAGCGTAGTCTTGCCGCAGCCGGAAGGCCCCATGATGCCCGTGACTTTGCCGCGGGGAATGCGAATATCCACATTATTGAAGATGCTGCGCGTACCGCGCTTGAAGGAAAGGCCCTTCAGCTCGACCGCGTAGGCGTTATCGGCACTCATCTAAACTCCTTGGGATGCAGCCTTTCACTCAGACACTTTGTTTTCGACAAATGCTTGCGCCGAATAGACAAAAAGGCCGTGCGGACCGAACTGGCCGCGAACTATATCACTGCTGGTACAGCGCCCCCAAGGCCGGAACAGAGCTTGTTCAGAAACAGGACAGCTAAAAAATCCTGGCTGAGGTTCAATCTCAACCACGGGTGTATTGAATAAAGCCTGACGAACTTGTGTGAGGGAATTGATCATTACCGTTATAATCGCCGACTTTTCGTCAGGCTATACGATTTCAGACATGAGCCAATCCAGCGACCTTATTCAATCCGCACAACGCACCATCCGCCTCGAGCTTGAAGCCGTAGAAGGCTTGCTGGCCCATATCGACGCGGATTTCGTACGCGCCTGCGAGATGATTCTGGCCAGCAAGGGCCGCGTAGTGGTGGTCGGCATGGGCAAATCCGGGCATGTCGGCAACAAGATCGCCGCCACCCTGGCGAGCACCGGGACCACCGCGTTCTTCGTGCATCCGGCCGAAGCCAGCCACGGCGACATGGGCATGATCACCCGGGACGACATCATCCTGGCACTGTCCAACTCCGGCACCACCAACGAAATCGTGACCCTGCTGCCGCTGATCAAGCGCCTGGGTATCCAGCTGATCAGCGTGACCGGCAACCCGGACTCGACGCTGGCAAAAGCCGCCGAAGTGAATTTGAACGTGCACGTTGCCCACGAGGCCTGCCCGCTGAACCTGGCACCGACCTCCTCCACCACCGCTGCCCTGGTCATGGGCGATGCGCTGGCCGTGGCATTGCTGGAAGCCCGCGGGTTTACCGCCGAAGACTTCGCGTTTTCCCACCCGGGCGGCGCCCTTGGCCGTCGCCTGCTGCTGAAAGTGGAAAACGTCATGCACGCCGGCGACGAGCTGCCACAAGTGCCACGCGGCACCTTGCTGAAAGATGCCTTGATGGAAATGACCCTCAAGCGCCTGGGCATGACCGTAATCCTGGAGTCCGACGGGCGGCTGGCCGGGGTCTTCACCGACGGCGACCTGCGCCGCACCCTGGACCGCAACCTCGACATCCAGACCGCCACCATCGACGAAGTCATGACGCCTCACGGCAAGACCGCACGCCCTGACATGCTCGCGGCCGAAGCACTGAAGATCATGGAAGACCACAAGATCCTGGCGCTGGTGGTGGTCGACAGCGACGACCGTCCGGTTGGCGCCCTGAACATGCACGACTTGCTGCGTGCGGGAGTGATGTAGATGACCACCGACCTGATGCAACGGGGCAAGCACATCAAGCTGGCGATTTTCGACGTCGACGGCGTGCTGACGGATGGCCGCCTGTACTTTCTGGAAGACGGCAGCGAATTCAAGACGTTCAACACCCTCGACGGCCAGGGCATCAAGATGCTGATGGCGGCGGGCGTGCAAACCGGCATCATCAGCGGTCGCAAGACCCCGGTTGTGGAACGCCGCGCACAAAACCTGGGTATTCCTCACCTGTATCAGGGCCGCGAGGATAAACTGGTGGTTCTGGACGAGCTTCTTGGCCAACTCAACCTAAGCTATGAGCAGGTTGCGTACCTGGGTGACGATTTACCCGACCTGCCGGTGATTCGCCGGGTCGGCCTGGGCATGGCCGTGGCCAATGCGGCGGCGTTCGTTCGCGAACACGCCCATGGTGTAACCACCGCCCGCGGCGGCGAAGGCGCCGCCCGCGAGTTCTGCGAGTTGATTCTGCGCGCCCAAGGCAGCCTTGAAGCGGCCCACGCCGCCTACCTATAGAGCGTTTTATGCTGAGTAAAAAGATTCGCAATTTCCTGATACTTGCAGTCATCGCCGCGGTTTTCCTCGCGGTCGGCTACTGGAATATCAGCCCGGAGCGCTTCCTCGACAAGCCGGTTGCACAGGTTGACGAGAGTGCTATCGACTATTACGCCATCAACGCCCACAGCATCCAGTACCTGCCCGATGGCAAGGTCCAGTATGAAATGACCTCCGACAAGGTCGAACACTTGAAGGCATCCGAGGTCACTTTGCTGACCAAGCCGGACATGAACCTGTACCGCGGCGCCGAATTTCCGTGGCACGTCACCAGCGAGCGTGGCGAGGTCAACCCGGACGGCACCCAAGTGGAACTGATTGACTCGGTGCGGGTAGCCCGCACTGACGCCAAGAACCGCGACACCATTATTACCAGCAGTCGCATGACCGTATTCCCACAGAAGCAATATGCGCAGACCGAGCAAGACGTTAGAATTGACGGCGCTGGCGGTGTATCGACTGGCAAGGGAATGAAAGCGTATTTGAAAGAAAGCAGGATACACCTGCTATCGAACGTAAGAGGACAGTATGAGGCTCGTTAAAACCCTCCCTATTTTGCTCGGCCTGGGCGCAGCACTGGGAAGCGTGAGCGCCTGGGCTCTGCCGAACGATAGCCAGCAACCGATCCACATTCAGGCTGACGATGCGCAGCTGGATGACAAGCAAGGTATCGCGACCTACACCGGCAGCGTGATCATCACCCAGGGCTCGATGAAAGTGACGGGTAACACCGTGACACTGACTCGTACCCCGGCAGGCGATATCGACGTGGTCACTTCGGTGGGCAACCTGGCGTATTTCGAACAACTGCAGAAAGTGGGCGACCCTACGCCGGTCAAAGGCTATGGCAAGACGATCCAGTACCACGCCCAGCAAAACCGCATCGTGCTGATCGACCAGGCCCGGGTCATCAATGACGGCAACACCACCGACGGCGAAAAAATCGTCTACGACACGGTGAAGCAGATCGCCCAGGCCGGCCGTGCTACCGGCTCGAAAATCAGCACGCCGAAGCCGCGTATCGACATGGTTATCCAGCCGAAGCAGAAACCGGGCGCAGCCCAGCCGGCGCCGAAACCCGACGCGAAGAAGGCGAATTAATGGCAACCCTGAAAGCCCAGCATCTGGCCAAGGCTTATAAAAGCCGTCAGGTCGTGCGTGACGTCAGCCTGTCGATCGACAGCGGCCAGATCGTCGGCTTGCTCGGCCCCAACGGTGCCGGCAAGACCACCTGCTTCTACATGATCGTCGGCCTGGTGCAGGCCGATCAAGGCCGCGTCCTGATCGACGACCTGGACGTGAGCCACCAGCCTATGCACGGCCGTGCGCAGGCGGGTATCGGCTATCTTCCCCAGGAAGCATCGATCTTCCGCAAACTGTCGGTTTCCGACAACATCATGGCCATCCTCGAGACCCGCAAGGAACTCGACCGCGCCGGGCGCAAGAAAGAGCTGGAAAGCCTGCTGCAGGAATTCCACATCAACCACATTCGCGACAACCTCGGCATGAGCCTTTCCGGCGGCGAGCGTCGTCGTGTGGAAATCGCCCGCGCGCTGGCCACGGCGCCCAAGTTCATCCTGCTGGACGAACCTTTCGCCGGTGTCGACCCGATCTCGGTCGGCGACATCAAGCAGATCATCCATCATCTCAAGGCCAAGGGCATCGGTGTGTTGATCACCGACCACAACGTCCGTGAGACGCTCGATATCTGCGAAACCGCCTACATCGTCAACGATGGACAGCTGATTGCCGAAGGTGACTCTGCCACTATCCTGGCCAACGAACTGGTCAAGGAAGTGTATCTGGGTCACGAGTTCCGCCTGTAAACACGGTGGTATCAGGCCATTCGCCATGGAGCGCGGTAGTCAATAAAAACCTCAGTATTTTTATTGTTACCGCGCTCTAGGCAAAGCCCCCGATATCAGGCATATAATTTGCTTATGTTTGGCGCTCACGCGCCCTGTCGTGGATGGCGCATTGCGCCGGCGAATAAGGTGTTAAGCCCCTGCCATGAAACCATCGCTAGTCCTGAGAATGGGCCAGCAGCTGACGATGACACCGCAGCTGCAACAGGCCATCCGCCTGCTCCAATTGTCGACCCTGGACCTGCAACAGGAAATCCAGGAGGCCCTGGAGTCCAATCCGATGCTCGAACGCCAGGAAGAAGGCGACGACTTCGATAATGCAGACCCGCTGGCCGACAACATTGAGCAAAAGCCCAACCCCGACGTACAGGAACCCTCCTACCAGGAAACCGCCCCTACGGTGGATAACCTTGAGGAAGGCGAATGGAACGAACGCATTCCCAACGAACTTCCCGTGGATACCGCCTGGGAAGACGTCTACCAGACCAGCGCCAGCAGCCTGCCCAGCAACGATGACGACGAGTGGGACTTCACCACCCGCACATCAGCCGGCGAGAGCCTGCAAAGCCATTTGCTCTGGCAGCTGAACCTGGCACCGATGTCCGATACCGATCGCCTGATCGCCGTGACCCTGATCGATTGCATCAACAACCAGGGCTACCTGGACGAGACCCTTGAGGAGATCCTCGAGGCGTTCGACCCGGAACTGGACATCGAACTGGACGAAATCGAAGCCGTCCTGCACCGCATCCAGCAATTCGAGCCGGCCGGCATCGGCGCCCGCAACCTCAGCGAGTGCCTGCTGCTGCAACTGCGCCAATTGCCGGCCAAGACGCCTTGGCTGAGCGAAGCGCAGCGCCTGGTCACCGACTACATCGACCTGCTGGGCAGCCGCGACTACAGCCAGCTGATGCGCCGCATGAAGCTCAAGGAAGATGACCTGCGCCAGATCATCGAGCTGGTGCAGAGCCTCAACCCGCGCCCGGGCTCGCAGATCGAGTCCAGCGAAGCCGAATATGTCGTGCCCGACGTGATTGTGCGCAAGGACAATGAGCGGTGGCTGGTGGAGCTGAACCAGGAATCGGTGCCGCGCCTGCGGGTCAATCCGCAATACGCAGGTTTTGTGCGCCGCGCCGACACCAGCGCCGATAACACCTTCATGCGTAACCAACTGCAGGAAGCCCGCTGGTTCATCAAGAGCCTGCAAAGCCGCAACGAAACCCTGATGAAAGTCGCCACCCAGATCGTCGAGCACCAGCGCGGCTTCCTGGAATACGGCGATGAAGCGATGAAGCCGCTGGTACTGCACGACATCGCCGAGGCGGTGGGCATGCACGAATCAACTATTTCCCGGGTGACCACGCAAAAATTCATGCATACCCCACGGGGTATATATGAGCTGAAATACTTTTTCTCCAGCCACGTCAGCACCTCCGAAGGCGGCGAATGCTCGTCCACGGCGATCCGCGCGATCATCAAAAAACTGGTTGCCGCGGAAAATCAGAAAAAGCCGTTGAGTGACAGCAAGATCGCTGGTTTACTGGAGGCACAAGGCATTCAGGTCGCCCGTCGAACCGTCGCCAAGTACCGCGAGTCCCTAGGGATCGCGCCTTCCAGCGAGCGTAAGCGTTTGATGTGACGGGCGGGCCATAGCGTTCCAGTGGCGGGTATTCCTACCCGCCGCTTTATGCACTGGCAACGAAGGAGAAGCTGTATGCAAGTCAACATCAGTGGACACCATGTAGAAGTCACCCCTCCATTGCGCGAATACGTCGAGCTGAAGCTGAAGAAGCTTGAGGGCCATTTCGACAAGATCACCAACGTGCAGGTCATCATGAAGGTCGACAAGCTTCAGCAGAAAATCGAAGCGACACTTCAGATACCCGGTGGCGAAGTGGTCGCCAATGCCGAACATGAAGACATGTATGCATCAATCGACTTGCTCACAGACAAGCTTGACCGCCAACTTAAAAAGCATAAGGAAAAGCAGCAGAGCCTTCTTCAAGGCACTGGCCGCTAACACTCCCCACCCATGATCCGACTTGAAACCATCCTGACCCCCGGCCGTTCCCTCGTGAACGTGCCGGGCGGCAGTAAAAAGCGCGCCCTCGAACAAATTGCCAACCTGATCGGCCGCGAAGTGCCCGAACTGGATACGCAAGCTGTGTACGAGGCCCTGATCGCCCGTGAAAAGCTCGGCTCCACCGGCTTTGGCAACGGCATCGCCATTCCTCACTGCCGCCTGCAAGGCTGTGAGTCTCCAGTCAGCGCCCTGCTGCACCTGGACGCCCCTATCGATTTCGACGCCATCGACGGCGCGCCGGTCGACCTGCTGTTCGTGTTGCTGGTCCCGCAAGCTGCCACTGATGCGCACCTGGAACTGCTTCGGCAGATCGCCAGCATGCTCGACCGCAAGGACGTACGCGACAAACTGCGTAGTGCCTCAAGCAATGAGGCGCTCTACCAGGTTGTCCTGGATGAACAAAACGGGCATTAATCATGCGTTTGATCATCGTCAGCGGCCGTTCCGGCTCAGGTAAAAGCACGGCCCTCAATGTTCTTGAGGACAACGGCTTCTATTGCATCGACAACCTGCCCGCCGGCCTGCTACCGGAACTGGCGGAACGCGCGCTGATTCATACCGAGCTGGCGCAACCGCTGGTCGCCGTGTCGATCGACGCCCGCAACCTGCCCAGCCACCTCACACGCTTTCCTGAACTGCTCGAAGAAGTGCGGGCCAAGCATATCCATTGCGATGTGCTGTACCTGGACGCCGACGAAGAGACCCTGCTCAAGCGCTTCTCCGAAACCCGTCGCCGCCACCCGTTGAGCAGCCCTCATCGCTCCCTGGCCGAAGCCATCGAGGACGAGACCAAACTGCTGGGGCCAATCATTGACCTGGCCGACCTCAAGATCAACACCACCAGCCTGAACCTGTATCAACTGCGGGATGCGATCAAGCTGCGTCTGCTGAACCAGCCGGAGCCGGGCACGGCGTTCCTTGTCGAGTCGTTCGGTTTCAAGCGCGGCATGCCGGTAGATGCCGACCTGGTGTTCGATGTGCGCTGCCTGCCCAACCCGTACTGGAAGCCGGAACTGCGCGATCAGTCGGGGCTGGACCAACCTGTGGCCGAGTACCTGGCGGCGCAACCGGATGTCGAGGAAATGTACCAGGACATCTCCAGCTACCTGCTCAAGTGGCTGCCGCGTTTTGCGGCCAGCAATCGGGCTTATGTCACCATCGCCATTGGCTGCACCGGCGGCCACCACCGATCCGTCTACCTGACCGAACGCCTGGGCAAGGTGCTGCAACAAACCCTCAAGAACGTCCAGGTTCGCCACCGCGACCTCAGCTGAAAGGAACACCCCCGCGATGCCCGCTCTGGAAATTGAAATCATCAACAAGCTGGGCCTGCACGCCCGGGCCTCGGCCAAGTTCGTCGGCGTCGCCGGGCAGTTCCCTTGCCAGATCCGCGCCGGGCGCACCCCGGAATCCATGGTCGACGGCAAAAGCATCATGGCCATGATGATGCTGGCTGCGGGCAAGGGCACGAAGATTCATTTGAAGACCGAAGGCGAGCAAGAGCAGGAAGCGATGGATGCCCTGGTAGCGTTGATCAATAATTTCTTTGATGAGGGCGAGTAGGTAATCGCCCCTCCCCTGCGTCAGTTGGACAGCAGTTTGCCGTTGAACAGAATCTTCAACGTCTTGACCGTCAGTACGGCCAGGGCGATCGTCAGGAAAGCCAGGATCAGATAGGCAATCGCTTCCAGGATCACGCCTCCTTTGGCATCGGCATATTTCAACGCAGCGTTGCTCAATGCCGCAATCGGAAAGCTGATTGCCCACCAGGCAGGAGAAAAAGGCGCAGCCTGACGGAATACTTTGAATGCCAGCACCCCAAACAGGAACAGGCCAAAGTAGAAGAGCACGCTGGCAAAGTAGTCGACGCTGCCAAAGAAGTTGGTGTAAGCCAGAAAGCCGACTTCAAAGGGGGCGATAAGTATCATCAGCGAAGGTGTCATACCTTTGGCCATCACCGGCTCGTGAACCAGACGTGAAAAAATTCGCGTGAAGAACACCAGCGCAATCACACTCCCTACCGCCATCGCGAACAGATTGAACTCGTATGCCCACGCCATGGGCATGTGGGCACCTGTCACCGCGATGTCGAGCGCCGCCACCCCCGGGATCAGCCAGGCAGGCACCGCATATTGCGACTCCTGATTACCGGACAACAGTCGCGAGAGCACAATTGCCGCCAGGATCATGGTCAGCAGGCTACCCAGCATCCAAAGCCCCTGGCTGATCAGGGTGCTAGCTGAGCCTACGACTGCCGACAGCAGCAGCAACGCGATCGTCACCGTGCCAAAGAAATTTCCTGATATCGGGTGATTGAACTCGGCTTTGACCGCCGCAGGGTATTTAACCCATTTGGTGAGATACCCCGCCACCAGTGCGATAAACACCAGAATGGCAAACCCACCAATGACCGCTCCGATCATTTGCGCGTAAGCCACATATTCACTGGCAGACTGCCAGGCCAGGCTCAGGCCGGCCAACCCCATCACGGCGCCAAACAAATTGATGGGAAGATTCTTGATGGACCCCGACCGCTCGCTCGATTCGACAGCGAAGGGGGGAAGTGGCGCGTTACAGATGCTCATGCGGGTCTCCGGTTAACGATAAAGCACGTGACGGACAGTGTCGCCTACCTCCCCTCTGTCCTATAGTGTCGCTTAACGACGATTTCAGCCATTTCCACTACGGAGACCGACACCATGCGAATTGCCCTCCTGGCATTTCCCCGCGTGCAAATGCTGGATGTCGTCGGCCCTGCCGATGTGTTCGCTGAAGCGGCCAGGCAATTGGGTAATTCCCGTGCATACAAGATCTCGGTCATCGGTACCGTCGCCGGGCAGATCAAGGGAACCAATGGGCTTCGCCTGGCCACGGATGACTCCATCGAGACGTTCAAGGGGGCTATCGATACGCTGCTGATCGCTGGAAGCCCCAGCGTGAATGACGTGGCACACGACGCCCACCTGCGGGACTGGGTACGCTACCAGGCCACGCGCGTGCGGCGGATAGGCTCGGTTTGCAGTGGCGCTTTTGTGCTGGGGGCTGCTGGTTTGCTGGTCGGGCGACGCGTCACCACGCACTGGAATTCCAGTGCATTGCTGGCCAGGCAATACCCCGATGCCGTGGTCGAACCGGACAGCATTTTTATCCGCGACGGTAACCTGTACACCTCCGCCGGTGTGACGGCCGGTATGGATCTGGCGCTCGCGTTAGTCGAGGAGGACCACGGCCGGGATTTGGCGCTCAGTGTGGCCAGGGAGATGGTGATGTACTTCAAACGGCCGGGCGGCCAGTCACAGTTCAGCGCCCAACTGGCGGCACAGACCGCAGAGCGCACGAACATTCGCCAGATACAGACCTATATCGTCGACAACCTGGCCGCAGACCTGAGCGTGGCATTGCTGGCCCAGCGCGCTGACATGAGCGAACGCAACTTTGCCCGGGTATTCAAGGCCGAGGGTGGATTCACCCCTGCCGAGTTCGTGGAGCTGGCACGTATCGACCAGGCACGGCGGCTGATCGAAGGCTCGAATGTCTCGCTCAAACGCCTGGCCGATCAGGTCGGCTATGCCAATGTTGATGGGTTCCGGCGCGCCTTCGTTCGCCGCCTGGGCGTTACCCCCAGCGACTACCGCAAGCGCTTCTTGTAGAAGCGCGACAGCCTCAGCCCAACGCCGTATCCATCACCATCATCAAGCAAAACCCGATACACAGCCCCAGGCTGGCGAGCTTGTCATGGCCATTGCGCCGCGACTCGGGAATGACTTCGTGAGTCACCACCAGCAGCATTGCCCCGGCCGCCAGCGCCAGCCCCAGCGGCAACAGCACCTGAGCCAGGCTCACCAGCCAGGCACACAGCACCGCAAACACCGGCTCCACCAGCCCTGACGCTGCGCCGATCAGGAACGCCTTGACCCGCGACATCCCTGCCCCGGCCAGCACCAACGCAATCACCAGTCCCTCCGGCACATCCTGCAAGGCAATACCCATGGCGAGGCTGTCGGCATCCGGCATGCCGCCGCCTGCCGAGACACCCACGGCCATGCCTTCGGGAATGTTGTGGGCAATGATGGCGAACACAAACAGCCAGATACGCGGCGGTATCACCGGATGCTCCGGACTGCCCACGAGCATTTCCGGGGTGGCGCCGGAGACCTTGCGATCCACCAGATACAGCCCGAACGCGCCCAGCATGATGCCGAAACTGATCAATCCACTGGCGGCCCATGGCGTCAGCCCCAGGCTTTGGGCAGCCGCAATACCCGGCACGATCAGCGAAAACGCCGTAGCGGCCAACATCACCCCGGCACCGAAGCCGAGCAGCGTGTCGCTCACCGCCAATGGCATCCGGCGGATCACCAGTACCGGCACGGCACCCAGGGCGGTGCCGAGCGCGCAGATGGCCCCGCCCTGCAAGGCACGCAGGATGCGCGGTTCCAGGTCAAGCCAGGCCAGCCCTTGGGCCACCAGCAATGCAGTTCCTGCCAATAGCAGCAGCGAGCCAAACGCATAACGAAACATTCGCACGCTGCTGATCGCCAGTGTTTCAGTGCCCATAGTCGGCCTTAGATCTTGTTATAGAGGAGTTTCAGCCCAGCGCAGCCTGGTAGCGGCCGGCAACTTCCGGCCAGTTGATGACGCTGTAGAACGCATTGATGTATTCCGGACGACGGTTCTGGTACAGCAGGTAATAAGCGTGTTCCCAGACGTCCAGGCCGAGGATTGGCGTATTGCCGTTCATCAACGGGCTGTCCTGGTTGCCGCTGCTTTCCACCACCAGGGTCTTTTGCGGCGTCACGCTCAACCACGCCCAGCCGCTGCCGAAACGGGTCAAGGCAGCTTTGGTGAAGGCCTCTTTGAAGGCGTCGAAACCGCCCAACTGCTCGTCGATGGCGTTACCCAGCGCGCCGTCTGGCTTGCCGCCGCCCTTGGGCGACATGACAGCCCAGAACAACGAGTGGTTGGCGTGGCCGCCGCCCTGGTTGATCACCGCCGCCCGGAGCTTTTCCGGCAGTTGCTGGACGCTGGACACCAGTTTCTCCACCGGCCAAGCGGCAAACTCGGTGCCTTCGACGGCTGCGTTGAGGTTGTTGATGTAGGTCTGGTGGTGCTTGGTGTAGTGGATCTCCATGGTTTGCGCGTCGATATGCGGTTCAAGGGCATCGTAGGCGTAAGGCAAGGCCGGCAAGGTGTAGGACATATCAATGAGCTCCATAAAAAGGGCTGTTGCGGGTCGACGCATCCGATGGCGCCACGTTGCTGCCCAGCAGGCGGTGGGTACGTGGGTACTCACCGTGATCGCTGATGAAATTCAGCAGTTCGACGTAGGTCTTGCTGCTCTGACGCAGGGCCGCTTCCCGCAATAGCGGGTTAAGACGGGTGTCTTGCATGGTCTGCAACAGGCGCTGGTGAATGGCGCAGAGGTATTCCGCGCTTTCTTCCGGCTGGTTCAGGCGCAAGTGCAGATCGGCCAGGTTGTGATGGGAAATGACGCAAGCCGCCACCGCTTCGTCGGCATCCGCCCAGCGCTCAAACAACACTTGAGCCAGGGCCAGGGCTTGCAGGTAGGCCTCGCGGGCATCTACCAGCTCGCCCGCCATAAAGCAGCGATTGGCCCGTTCGATCGTGCGTTTCCAGTGCTCCATGGTGAGCCTCCAAAGCAGGGTCGGTGATTACACGCCGCCAGCCGTGAGCTTTTCCGGATCCAGCAGGATTTCCAGTTGGCTGCGGGGCAAGTCGGTATGTTCGAGCGCCACATCAATCACCGGACGGCCTTGTTGATAGGCCTTCTTGGCGATTTCGGCGGCCTTTTGGTAACCGATGATCGGGTTCAGTGCGGTCACCAGGATCGGATTGCGCGACAGCGCTTCCTTGAGCTTGGCTTCGTTGACCTTGAAGCTGGCGATGGCCTTGTCGGCCAGCAGTCGGCTGGAGTTGGCCAGCAACTCCAGGCTGCCGAGCAGGTTCTGGGCAATGATCGGCAGCATCACGTTGAGTTCGAAGTTGCCGGACTGGCCGGCGATGGTAATCACCGTGTCGTTGCCGATGACTTGTGCGGCAACCATGGCGGTGGCTTCCGGGATCACCGGGTTGACCTTGCCGGGCATGATCGAAGAGCCCGGCTGCAGGCCTTCCAGCTCGATTTCACCAAGGCCCGCCAATGGGCCGGAGTTCATCCAGCGCAGGTCGTTGGCGATTTTCATCAGGGACACGGCGGTGGTCTTGAGCTGCCCGGAGACCGCGACGGCCGTGTCCTGGGAGCCGATCAGCGCGAACAGGTTCTTGCCTGGGGTGAACTGGACGTGGGTCAGGCTGCTCAGTTGCTGGCTGAAGCGCGCTGCAAACTCCGGATGCGCATTGATCCCGGTGCCGACTGCAGTGCCACCCTGGGCCAGCGCCTGCAAGCTCGGCAGCAGGTCTTGCAGATGGCCGATATTGGCCTTGAGCTGCTGCGCCCAGCCATTGAGCACCTGGCTCATGCGCACCGGCATGGCGTCCATCAGATGCGTCCGACCGGTCTTGACGAAACGGTGCACCTCCTCGGCCTTGTGCTCGATCACCTGGACCAGGTGCAGCAGCGCCGGCAGGGTCTGTTCGTGCAGCACCAGTGCCGCGCTGACGTGAATGGTGGTGGGGATGATGTCATTGCTGCTCTGGCCGCAGTTGACGTGATCGTTAGGGTTGACCGGCTCGCCCAGCAAGCGGCTGGCGAGGGTCGCAATCACTTCGTTGGCGTTCATGTTGGAGCTGGTGCCGGAACCGGTCTGGAAGATATCCACCGGGAAATGCTGCATGAAATCGCCTTCCAGCAAGCCTTGGGCGGCATCAACGATGGCCTTGCCCTGGGCTTCGCTCAGTTGTTTCAGCTCGACGTTGGCTTTAGCGGCGGCAGCCTTGGCCAGGATCAACGCACGAATGAACTGCGCCGGCATGCGCTGGTGGCTGATGGGAAAGTTGTTCACCGCACGCTGGGTTTGCGCGCCATACAAGGCTTCGGCGGGCACTTGCAGTTCGCCCATGCTGTCGCGTTCGATACGGGTGTTACTCATCGGAAGATCCTTGCACCAGGTCAGAGTGAGAAATGGATGGAAGCAATTCGCAGGTCGCCAATTGCCAGGCAAAGGCCTGCCAGCGCTTTAGGCGGCAGGCACAGTGGGAAAGTTTTTCCAGGTCGCGCAACGGGCGCCAGGCCTGGTCCAAGCACATGGACCGCCAGTGCCAGGGCAAGGCGATGTCGGAGGCGGTGTCCAGCAGCAGGCGGAATGAGGTTTCGCCGATGGTCCACGGGTGGGTCGCAGTGCAACAGGCGAGGTACCGGCCTTCGGCCAGGTAATGTTCGATCAGGCGGGGCTCGTCGGGAGCAAGGCCGCAACGAATCTGACGACTCATCCAACGCCAGCTTTCCAGGTAGGGATCCTCATGCAGGACAGAACTCATGATCCACACTCATTCGGTAATGATATTTATTATTAAATGATATTGAGAATCAAAACAAGAGCCTGAGGGAATCACTCGGAATTCCAGGCACAAAAAAAGGCGCGCCACCCAATGGGTGGCGCGCCTTCTTTATGGCGTCTGTCGGCGGATTAGCTGCCGGCGACGGTCATCTTTTCGATCAACACCGAACCGGTGCGGATGTTGCTGCGCAGTTCCAGGTCATTACCCACCGCGACAATCTGCTTGAACATGTCACGCATGTTGCCCGCGATGGTCACTTCCTGCACGGCGAACTGGATTTCGCCGTTTTCCACCCAGAAACCCGCCGCACCACGGGAGTAATCACCCGTGACCATATTCAGACCATGGCCCATCAACTCGGTGACCAGCAAGCCACGGCCCATGCGCCGCAACAGCGCCGCCTGGTCTTCATCGCCATGGGTGATGAACAGGTTGTGTACGCCACCGGAGTTGGCGGTGCTTGGCAGGCCGAGTTTGCGACCGGCGTAGGTGCCCAGCACATAGGACACCAGCTCACCGTTCTCGACGAACGGCTTGGCATAGGTGGCCAGGCCATCACCGTCAAACGACGAACTGCCCATGGCGCGCATCAGGTGCGGGCGCTCATCGATGGTCAGCCATTCCGGGAACAGCTTCTGGCCAATCGCACCTTCCAGGAACGACGACTTGCGGTACAGGTTGCCGCCGGAAATCGCCCCAAGGAAACTGCCGAACAAACCACCGGCCAGTTCCGCCGAGAACAACACCGGCACTTCACAGGTCGGCACCGGGCGCGCGCCCAGGCGGCTGGCAGCACGCTGCGCGGCACGCTGGCCGATGAGTACCGGGTCCATCAGCAATTCGCCCTGGCGGTTCACGTCGTACCAGTAATCACGCTGCATCTGGCCGTTGGCTTCGGCGATCATCACGCAACTCAGGCTGTGACGCGTCGAGGCATAACCGCCGATAAAACCGTGGCTGTTGCCGTATACGCGGCAACCCTGATGAGTACTCAAGGTGGTGCCATCGGCGTTCTTGATCCGGCTGTCGGCATCGAATGCCGCCGCTTCACAGGTCAAAGCCTGTTCAATAGCCTGTTCCGGGGTGATGTCCCAGGCATGGAACAGGTCAAAATCCTTCAAGTCCCGAGCCATCAGGGCTGCATCAGCCAGGCCGGAGCTTTCATCTTCGGAGGTGTGCTTGGCAATCGCCAGCGCTGCTGCAACGGTTTCGCGAATCGCTTCCGGGCCGCTGGCAGAAGTGCTGGCCGAGCCCTTGCGCTGGCCCACGTACAAGGTGATGCCAAACCCCTGGTCGCGGTTGAATTCGACGGTTTCCACTTCCCGCTGGCGCACCGATGTCGACAACCCCTGCTCCAGGGACACCGCCACTTCACAGGCACTGGCCCCCTGGCGCTTGGCCTCGGCAATGATCTGCTCGACTTGTTCCTGCAGTGCCGGTAACGCTTGCGGACCGACGCTTTGGGCTGCACTCATGGTTTTCTCCACTCAAATTCTGCTTTCGGTTAAGGCCTTCTAGCGACCGGGCCGGACAAGCGGCCCCCGACTGGTTATCATGGCGGCGTTTCTTTGCGGACTGCCACCATGGTTGATTCTTACGACGACTCCCTCGATGGGGAGAAAAGCAAATCTCAGGTCAAACGCGAGCTGCATGCTCTGGTTGACCTCGGCGAGCGCCTTACAACACTCAAGCCTGACTTGTGTGCAAAACTGCCATTGACCGACGCCCTGCGCCGGGCTCTGAACGATGCGCCCAAGCACACCGCGAATATCGCGCGTAAACGGCACCTCATGTTCATCGGCAAACTGATGCGCGACCAGGACACTGACGCCATTCTGACGTTGCTCGATCAACTCGATGCCTCCACTCGCCAGTACAACGAGCGCTTCCATAACCTGGAACGCTGGCGTGATCGCCTGATCGCTGGCGATGACGCGGTACTGGAGAAGTTCGTCATCGAGTACCCGGATGCCGATCGCCAACAATTGCGCTCCCTGATCCGTCAGGCCCAGCACGAACTGGCGCAAAGCAAGCCACCGGCCTCCAGCCGAAAAATCTTCAAATACATCCGTGAGCTGGACGATAGTCAACGCGGCCTGCGCTGACCCTCTTCCCCGGGTGGCGGCCTTCGCCACCCGAAGCTCCCGTTCTTACGACCCCGTGCCACCCACGGTGATCGCATCGATTTTCAAGGTTGGCTGGCCGACACCCACCGGCACCGACTGACCATCCTTGCCGCACGTCCCCACACCGCTGTCCAGCGACAGGTCGTTACCGACCATCGACACCTTGCTCATGGCTTCCGGGCCGTTGCCAATCAACGTTGCACCCTTGACCGGCGCGGTGATCTTGCCGTCTTCGATCAAATACGCCTCGCTGGTGGAGAACACGAACTTGCCGCTGGTGATATCCACCTGCCCCCCACCGAGGTTGGCGCAGTAGATGCCGCGTTTCACCGAGGCGATGATTTCGGCCGGATCGCTTTCGCCGCCGAGCATGTAGGTGTTGGTCATGCGCGGCATCGGCAGGTGCGCGTAGGACTCGCGACGACCGTTACCGGTGCGGGCCACGCCCATCAGGCGCGCGTTGAGCTTGTCTTGCATGTAGCCCTTGAGCACACCGTTTTCGATCAGTGTGGTGCACTCGGTCGGGGTGCCTTCGTCATCGACGCTCAACGAACCGCGACGCCCGGCCAGGGTACCGTCATCGACGATGGTGCAGAGCCTGGACGCAACCATCTCGCCCATGCGCCCGCTGTAGGCGGAACTGCCCTTGCGGTTGAAATCACCTTCCAGGCCGTGGCCCACCGCTTCATGCAGCAACACGCCGGACCAGCCAGAGCCCAACACCACCGGCAACGTACCCGCCGGGGCCGGAATTGCTTCCAGATTGACCAGGGCCTGGCGCAACGCTTCACGGGCATACCCCATGGCGCGGTCTTCGGTGAGGAAATAACGGTAGTCGGTACGCCCACCGCCGCCATGGCCACCGCGCTCGCGACGGCCATTCTGTTCGACGATCACGCTGACATTGAAGCGCACCAGCGGCCGCACATCCGCCGCCAGGCCGCCATCGGTGGAGGCCACGAGGATGCGTTCCCACACCCCGGCCATGCTTACGGTGACTTGCTGGATACGCGGATCCAGGGCGCGGGTCGCCGCGTCAACACGCTTGAGCAGCTCGACCTTTTCGGCGCGGCTGATCACTTCCAATGGGTTATCCGGGGCATACAGCTGGGCCACGTCCTGGGTGCTGAACGCCTGCACCGTGCCGTTTTGCCCGGCACGGGAGATCGAACGCGCTGCACGAGCCGCCAGCCCCAGGGCTTCCAGGGTGATGGCGTTGCTGTAGGCAAAGCCGGTTTTTTCACCGGACTGCGCACGCACACCCACGCCTTGGTCGAGGTTGAAGCTGCCTTCCTTGACGATCCCGTCTTCCAGGGCCCAGGACTCGGAAATCTGCCCCTGGAAATACAGGTCGGCCGCGTCGATGCCTGGCCCGGCCAGATCGCCGAGGACCGTTTGCAAGCTTTCGATGGTCACGCCACCAGGCGCCAGGAGGTGTTCACTGACTGAGGACAACAACTCGCTCATAGGTTTGGCCTTAAATTCATCGTTCTGAAGCAGGTCGCTGTGCGCCCTGCGAGAAAAAGCGCCGGTGGCCCGCCACCGGCATGCGCGTCCGTATCGACGCCTGTTCGCTGCTATCGCGTTCGGCCAACAACACCGCCTCGCCTTGATCCTGTTGTGCCAGCACCCGCCCCCATGGGTCGATGATCGCTGCATGCCCGAAGGTTTCCCTGGGCCCCGGATGCACGCCACCCTGGGCGGCCGCCAGCAGGTAGCACTGGGTCTCGATGGCACGCGCACGGATCAGCACATCCCAGTGCGCGGCGCCGGTTACCGCTGTAAAGGCCGAGGGCGCGGTGATCAACTCGGCACCCGCAGCGCGCAATTCGCTGTATAGCTCCGGGAAGCGCAAGTCGTAACACACCGTCAGCCCCAGGCGGCCGACCGGCGTATCCGCCACGACCACCTGGCTACCATGAGCATAGTCATCGGATTCACGATAACGACCCCGGGCATCGGCCACATCGACATCGAACAGGTGCAGCTTGTCGTAGCGGGCAACGATTTCGCCCTGATCATCGATCAGCAGCGAGCAGGCATTGGACTTGGCGTTCGGTTGATCCTTTGGAGGCAGCGGCAAAGTGCCGGCCACTATCCATAAGGTGAGGTCGCGGGCGGTCTGTTTCAACCATGGCAGGATCGGACCTTCGCCCAAGGCCTCGGCGCGACCGATATCGGCCACATCGCGACGGCCCATGGCGGCGAAGTTTTCCGGGAGTACCGCAAGCCTTGCACCGCCCGCCGCCGCTTGCTCCAGCAGGCGCCGAGCCTGAGCCAGGTTGGCCAGCACATCGCTTTGGCTGACCATTTGAATTACCGCAAAGGACATGGGCCCACACTCCAGAAAAGGCATGCGGCCATGCTACTCCACAGGTACTCAGTTTGGCTTTTCAAATGGCTTGTCGAAGGTGATTTTCGGGTCCTTCCACGGGCCTTCTACCTTGTACTGTACGCTGGCGAAACGCGAAACACGGTCGCCAATCAGCTTGTCGATCAGGAACAGCGCCCCGCCAATGGCCGGCGCGCCGACGATCAATGCAGCAATCGGCAGGTTGTTGGTGACCGGCAGCGTCACCAGCAACTTGGCATCGACGCGGTCTGCCACCAGGTCCAGGGTGCCGTTGATCTCCAGGTTACTCGACGGGCCCGTCATGGTGATCGGCTCACGGGTTACAAACACGCCGTTACTGGCGGCCAGCAAGCCCTTGACCCGGTCATAACTCAAGCCCTTGCCAAGCAAGTCCGAGAAGTCCAGGCGCAGCCGGCGACCGATGGAGTTGAAGTTCAGCAAGCCAAACACCCGCAGGGCCTGCGCACCGCCGTCCACTTCAACAAACTGGCCTTTGCGGAAACTGGCGTCCAGGCTGCCGGAGAAACGCTTGGGACCTACCCAGGCCGGCGAACCCGGCCAGCGGCCGTCCACGTCCACGTGAAAATCTTCGCTGGTCACGCTCGGCGCAAATCCCCAGCCCTTGAGCACGTCGCCAATGTTCTTGCCATCGAGGCGGCCCTTGTACCAACTGCTGCTGGCACCGGGTGCACCTTCCCAACCGCCGGCGCCCTGGAGCACCATGCCCTTGAGCCCCAGGTTCAGGCTGTTGAACGCCATGCCCCTGGTGGTCGGACGAACTTTCAGAGACCAGGCACCTACCAGGTCCGGGCCCTGGAACAACTGGGCAATCGAGATATCCAGCGCGGGAATATCCTTGGGATCAACATCAGCCAATGGGTCCGGCGCATTTTCATCCGCCTGCACGGTCGGATCCACCGCAGGCAGCTTCACGTACTGCAGGTTGACTGCAATCGGCGCGCCCTTGGCGTCCGGCAACCCCACGGTACCCTTGGCCTGCTGGCTGTCGAACTGCAAGCCCCAGGCAGCGGGTTTGCGGTCCAGCTGCAAGCTGACCTGGTCGAACTGGGTGCCGAAACCGGTCAGCTTGCCGACCTTGAAATCGGCCCCGCTCAACAACTGCTTGGCACTGCCACCCGGGTCGTTGCCGGCGTAGCGGTCCACGAGCTTTTTCCAGGGGTCGATATCCAGCTCCGACAACACGCCGCGGATTCGCAAGCCCTTGCCGGCCGGCAACACCGCATCGCCATCTCCCAGGAACAGCTCACCCCGGCCGTCGGCGAAATTGTCCGCCGGGGCGGCGAAGGTGAAGCTGCCCAACTCGCCATAATCGAACCAGTAACGGCGCTCCTTACCCTGCAAGGTCATGCGGAACACACTGTCGCGGCCCTGGCTCGCCGGCATGCCGAACGGCGCCGGCAGGTCCACGGCCACGCCCTTGAGGTTGGAGCTGACCATCAACTGGCTGTCGGCGCCATCGAGGTTGAGCTGCAATTGGTAGGGGATATCGCCGGACACCGGCAACGGCTGGCTGACCTTCAGCCAGTCAGTCAGCCGCTTGACGGTCACCTGCCCTTTCGCGGTGACGCGGGTGTTGAGGTCGCCTGGCTTGCCATCGGCGAAAATCTGCGCGGTGATCGGTCGGTCGAAGGCCTGGGCGCTGATGTTCTGGCCACTCAGGCCCTTGGCGCTGTCGAAGCGGAAATCACCCTTGAGCTGGCTCAGGTCCAGCGTAGGCTCGGCCAGTTGCAGGCGGGACTTGTCGGTCTTGAAATCCACCACGATCTTGGGATCGGCGCCCTTGGCCAGGGGAATATCCAGGTCCAGCTTGCCTTGCAGGTCGCCCTCGCCTTTCCAGCCGGCGAAGGTCGAGGCGGTGCCGATCGGCGCTTCCTGAAGGATTTTCAGGCCATCGCCCAGGCCACCGGCAAAGTTGCCGGTGAGCAGCAGGTGGCTGTCCTTGCCTTCGGGGGCGTGGGGAATGTTGACGTAGATATCATTGACCTTGGTGTCGAGCAACTGGCCCTTGCTGGCCAGGATGCGCACGCCGCTTTCCTCGACAAACACTTCACCCTTGACCTTGCTCACGTGCGGCCAGCCCGGCTGGAATGCCAGCTCGGCATCATGCACCTTGAAGAACAGGCTGATATTGCGCGAGGCAGGCAGTGCGTCGTGGTTCAGCGAGCCTTGGTACTGGAAGAAGCCCTCGTCCACTGCCCCCTTGAGAATCGCAGTGCGCAGCCACTCATCGAGTGCCGGGCTCAACACCGCCGGCAGGTATTTGGGGGTGAAGCGCCCATCGCCGTCGACCATACCGACCCGCAGGTCCATGTAGTCTTCCTGGCTATGGTCGAAATGCAGGCGAATCAGGAAGTCGGCGGCGACCTTGCCCTCCTCGCCCAGCACCTTGATATACGGCGCGATCAGGGTGAAGCCTTCCTTGTCGAGCTTCCACGTCAGGCGGGCGTTGGCCTGGATGTACTGCCAGGGCTTGGCGAAGATCGGAAACAGGTGCAAGGAGAAATCCTTGCTGTCCATGCGCAGCTCACCCTTGCCCAGGTCACCGCTGATGCTGCCGCTGACATTGCGGGCTGCCGGCGCGCCGAAGTAAGCGTCGAAACCAATACGGTCGAGGTTGGCCGCGAAGCTCACGCGCTGGTCGGTGGTGTCTTGAGGCCGATAATCCAGCAACACGTTCCGCAGCGTGCCGGTGGCCTTCAGATGATCCAGGGTGGTGGCCACGGCTTCCGGCAAGGGTGCCAAGGCGTGCAGCAATGGCGTGATCGGCGTCAGGTCGAGGCGATCGGCCTGCAGGTTCCAGACTTCCTGGGCCTTGTCGGTGGCCAGGGTTTGCTGCAGTTGCAGGCGCGATTCCCAGCGGGTGTCGCCGAGGTTCATTGCGAGCGAGTCAAACAGCACCTTGAGGCCGCTGTCACTGCGTTGCAGGTACGCAGTGAGGGCCAGGTTCTCAATATGAGTCGGCTTGCGATCGGCATAGCTGCCCTTGAGCTGCGGGGCGTTGAGGCGCACGGCGGCGCTTTGCACGGTGCCCTTGGCCCAGGTCAGCCAGAATTCGCCGCCGGCCTTGAGTTCGGTAAGTTTCCATTGCTGGGTCAGTTTTGCCGGGATCCATTTTGCCCAGTCACTCTGGGGCAAGCTCAGGTAAGCCTCGGCTTCGCCGTCTTTCCACTGGCTGGCGCGGATTCGGGTGCGCAGGTTCAACGCCAGGGGCTGGCCGTCGGGCAGGGTCAGGCGCGCGTCCAGGCGCTGGCGGTTGGCGCCGGTCTGCAGGCTCACGCCGACATAGGTCAAGGTCAGCGGAGCCTGGTCGAACGGCTGCAGCGTCACCTGGCTGTCGAGCAATGAAACCTGCCCGACCATTTGCATGCGCGTCAGCAGTTGTTCGGGATCCAGCGGCTGGTCATCCTGCACCGGCAGGCCTTGCAGCGCCCAGTGGCCGTCCTGGTCTTCCTTCACGCTGACTTGCAGGCCGCTGACTTCCAGGTGGGCAATGCGCACTTCACGCGCCAGCAGGCTGGCCCAGATATCCGGCACCACTTGCACCTGGTCCAGGCGCAGGGCGCTGCTGCCCTCGCCGACCATCACGTCGTGAGCCAACAATACCGGCGCGAAGCCACTCCAGCGCCCTTCCAGGCTGCCGATGTTCACGGGCATATCCAGTGCAATACGCGCCTTGGCCTCGATTTCGCCACGGTATTCCGCCACCAACGGCGTCAATTCACGGCCCAGGCTCACGTACACCGCCGCCAATACCAGCAGCAAGGCGCACAGGCCGAGGCCCCAGCGGGTCAATGCGGCAAAAAAGCGTATCAGACGCTCCATGTCAGGCGACCCTCAAAGGCAATAGTCGGACGGCAGATCAAGGCCTGCCCGTCTCGTTGATAAGAACTAACGCGAATCAGAGCAGCACCACGTCATATTGTTCCTGGGAATACATGGTTTCGACCTGGAAGCGAATGGTGCGCCCGATAAAACCCTCCAGCTCGGCTACGTTGCCGGATTCTTCATCCAGCAAACGGTCGACCACCTTCTGGTTAGCCAGGACTCTATAGCCCTCGGCCTGGTAGGCGCGTGCCTCCCGTAAGATTTCCCGGAAAATCTCGTAGCAAACCGTTTCCGGGGTCTTTAACTTACCGCGCCCCTGGCAACTGCTGCACGGCTCGCACAGCACTTGCTCGAGGCTTTCGCGGGTGCGCTTGCGGGTCATCTGCACCAGGCCCAGCTCGGTGATGCCGATGATGTTGGTCTTGGCGTGATCGCGCTCCAGTTGCTTCTCCAGGGTACGCAGCACCTGGCGCTGGTGCTCTTCGTCTTCCATGTCGATGAAGTCGATGATGATGATCCCGCCCAGGTTGCGCAGGCGCAGCTGGCGGGCGATCGCGGTGGCCGCTTCGAGGTTGGTCTTGAAGATGGTTTCTTCGAGATTGCGATGGCCCACAAAGGCACCGGTATTCACGTCGATAGTGCTCATGGCTTCCGCCGGGTCCACTACCAGGTAACCGCCGGACTTGAGCGGCACTTTGCGCTCAAGGGCTTTCTGGATTTCGTCTTCGACGCCATACAGGTCGAAAATCGGCCGCTCGCCCGGGTAATGCTCCAGGCGATCGGCGATTTCCGGCATCAACTCGGCAACAAATTGCGTAGTGCGCTGGAAGGTTTCCCGCGAGTCGATGCGAATTTTCTCGATCTTCGGGCTGACCAGGTCGCGCAAGGTGCGCAGGGCCAGGCCGAGGTCTTCGTAGATCACGCTCGGGGCGCCGATGGTCTTGATCTGCGCGCCGATCTGGTCCCAGAGGCGGCGCAGGTAGCGGATGTCCATGAGGATTTCATCGGCACCGGCACCTTCTGCGGCAGTACGCAGGATAAAGCCGCCGGCCTCCTTGATGCCTTCCAGCGCCACGCAGTCACTGACCACCTTTTTCAGGCGCTCGCGCTCGGCTTCATCTTCGATTTTCAGGGAAATACCGACGTGGGCCGTGCGCGGCATGTACACCAGGTAGCGCGAAGGAATCGACAGTTGCGTGGTCAGCCGTGCGCCCTTTGAGCCAATCGGATCCTTGGTGACTTGCACCACCAGGCTCTGCCCTTCGTGCACCAGGGCGCTGATGCTTTCAACCGCAGGGCCTTCTCGCAGGGAGATTTCCGAAGCATGGATAAACGCAGCGCGGTCCAGGCCGATGTCGACGAACGCCGCTTGCATCCCCGGCAACACACGCACGACCTTGCCTTTATAAATATTCCCGACGATCCCGCGCTTTTGGGTGCGCTCGACGTGCACTTCTTGCAGAACACCGTTCTCTACCACCGCCACGCGCGATTCCATCGGCGTGATATTGATCAGAATCTCTTCACTCATGGCTGGGTCTCGTTCAGGCGTTTTCACAATAGTGACCGATCGCTTAAGGCTTGGCGCTGGAATACGGCGTTTAGCGCACGGTAAGGTTTTGCCAACAGGGTATGCCGAATTGGCCCAGCAGTTCTGCGGTTTCGCAGACCGGCAGGCCAACGACGGCAGAGTAGCTGCCATTGAGTCCGGCGACGAACACCGCCGCCAAGCCTTGGATAGCATAGCCGCCCGCTTTGTCCTGGGGCTCGCCGCTGTGCCAATAAGTGGTGGCTTCGTCCGCTGAAATCCTGCGAAAGCGCACACGACTGCTGACCAGCTGCGTTTCGCAACGCTGGCCGTCAATCAGGGCAATGGCCGTCAACACTTCGTGTTCACGCTCGGAAAGGGCCAGCAACATGGCCAGGGCATCGGCTTGATCCACGGGTTTACCGAGGATCCGGCCGTCGAGGATCACGGCTGTGTCCGCGCCCAGCACACAGGCGCCGGTGGCATCGGCCAAGGTCGCTCGACCGGCCGCAGCCTTGCCGCGCGCCAGGCGTTCTACGTAGGACGCGGGCGATTCATTTGTAAGGGGAGTTTCATCAATGGCGGCGCTGACGACGGTGAACGGCACGCCGATCTGTGTCAGCAGCTCACGCCGCCTCGGGGAGCCCGAGGCCAGATAAAGCGAATTCATGCAGACTCTCCCTGTAGGGTTCGATAACCAGGCAGAGCCTCGCGATCCATTCAATTGATTTTATAGCGACGACGCAATCCACGCAGGCCAAAACTGACCCAGGGCCACAACAGCGCGCTGACCAGCGCGGGCAACACCAGCGCCAGGGTCGGTTGGCGGTTGCCGGTCAAGGCGCTGAGCCACAGCTGTACCAACTGCGCCAGGCCGAAGATCACCAGGATCACCAGGCACTGTTGCCACATCGGGAACATCCGCAGGCGCTGCTGCAATGACAGCACCAGGAAGGTAATCAGGGTCAGGATCAACGCGTTCTGCCCGAGCAGGGTGCCGTAGAGCACATCCTCCATCAGCCCCAGGCACATGGCCGTGACCATCCCGACCTTGTGCGGCAGCGCCAGGGCCCAGAACGCCAGCAGCAAGGCGAGCCACAGCGGGCGCAGGATCTCCATGAATTGCGGCAGCGGCGAAACGCTGAGCAGCAAGCCGATGGCAAAGGTCAGCCAGACGATCCAGCCGTTACGCGAATGAGTACCGGCCATTATTCTTCCCTCTGCCGAGTGGTTGCCGGGGCCGCGGCCGGTGGTTTGGCGGCGGCGGGCGGTTTGGCAGCGGCAGGTGTTGCAGCCGCAGGCTTGGCCGGACGCGCGCTATGGGCCACAGGCTTGACCGGTGTCGCAACCGGCGCGGCTGGCGTTGCCGGAGCGGCTGCCGGGGCAGCAGGTGCCGCCGGTTTTGGCACGGTGGCCGGAATGATCGGCGCGGTGCCGTTTTGCTTGTCTTCCGCTTCCTGGGCCTGGGCGGCTTCGTTGGCACGCTCTTCCGGGGTGCGGTTGTCACTGAACACCAGCAACAGGTAACGGCTGCGGTTCAACGCGGCGGTCGGCACGGCGCGCACAATGGCGAACGGCTGGCCGGAATCGTGGATCACTTCCTTGACCGTCGCGACCGGGTAGCCTGCCGGGAACCGCTGACCCAGGCCGGAGCTGACCAGCAGGTCGCCTTCCTTGATGTCGGCGGTGTCTGCGACGTGACGCAACTCCAGGCGTTCCGGGTTACCGGTACCGCTGGCAATCGCCCGCAGGCCGTTGCGGTTGACTTGCACCGGGATGCTGTGGGTGGTGTCGGTCAGCAACAGCACGCGGGAGGTATAAGGCATCAACTCCACCACCTGGCCCATCAAGCCACGGGCATCGAGCACCGGTTGGCCAAGGACTACGCCGTCGCGCTCACCCTTGTTGATGATGATGCGATGGGTGAAGGGGTTCGGATCCATACCGATCAACTCGGCCACTTCGACCTTCTCATTGACCAGCGCAGAGGAATTGAGCAACTCGCGCAGCCGAACGTTCTGCTCGGTGAGGGCCGCGAGCTTTTGCATGCGCCCCTGCAGCAGCAGGTTTTCGGTCTTGAGTTTTTCGTTCTCCGCCACCAGTTCGGTGCGGCTGCCAAATTGACTGGCGACACCCTGATAGAGACGCTGCGGCAGGTCAGTGATCCAGTACGTCTGCATCAGGACCAGCGACATCTGGCTACGCACTGGCTTGAGCAGTGTGAAGCGGGCATCGACCACCATCAGCGCAACCGATAGCACGACCAGCACCAACAGGCGCACGCCCAATGAGGGGCCTTTGGAAAAAAGCGGTTTAATAAGCCGCTCCTCCCAGGCAAATGTTTTCTTTATTCATACGGCATCAAACCGGCCTGGATGCAGATTGAAGAAGATAAACGCCAACAGGCAGCACTGCAAAGTGCTGCCTGTGAGCGAAACATGGGCAAACCAGCAAATTCTTATTCGCTGGAGAGCAGGTCCATGGTGTGTTTATCCATCATTTCCAGTGCACGGCCACCGCCGCGGGCGACGCAGGTCAACGGGTCTTCAGCGACGATCACTGGCAAACCGGTTTCCTGGGCCAGCAACTTGTCGAGGTCGCGCAGCAAGGCGCCACCACCGGTCAGTACCAGGCCACGCTCGGCGATATCGGAAGCCAGTTCCGGAGGCGATTGCTCCAGGGCGCTCTTCACCGCCTGAACGATGGTGGCCAGGGACTCTTGCAGAGCTTCCAGCACTTCATTGGAGTTCAGGGTGAAGGCACGTGGAACGCCTTCGGCCAGGTTGCGACCGCGAACATCGACTTCGCGAACTTCGCCGCCCGGGTAAGCGGTACCGATTTCCTGCTTGATGCGCTCGGCGGTGGATTCGCCGATCAGGCTGCCGTAGTTGCGACGCACGTAGGTGATGATCGCTTCGTCGAAGCGGTCGCCGCCAACCCGTACGGATTCGGCATACACCACACCATTGAGGGAGATCAGGGCGATTTCAGTGGTACCACCACCGATATCCACCACCATCGAACCGCGCGCTTCTTCAACCGGCAGGCCGGCACCGATCGCAGCGGCCATTGGCTCTTCAATCAGGAACACTTCACGGGCACCGGCGCCAAGGGCCGATTCACGGATGGCACGACGTTCCACCTGGGTGGACTTGCACGGAACGCAGATCAGCACACGAGGGCTGGGCTGCAGGAAACTGTTTTCGTGAACCTTGTTGATGAAGTACTGCAGCATCTTTTCGCAGACACTGAAGTCAGCAATCACGCCATCCTTCATCGGACGAATGGCAGCAATGTTGCCCGGTGTTCGGCCCAACATGCGCTTGGCCTCGGTGCCAACGGCAACGACACTTTTCTGATTACCATGGGTCCGAATGGCCACAACCGATGGCTCATTCAGGACGATACCGCGCTCGCGCACGTAAATAAGGGTGTTGGCAGTGCCCAGGTCGATGGAAAGATCGCTGGAAAACATGCCACGCAGTTTCTTGAACATGGGAAAGGGACCCTAGGCAACGCGTGGGTAAAAAAGTGCGGCAAACTCTAACAACGACAGGGATTTTGGGCAAGGCGCCAATGTGCTAAATTGGCCGACTTTCTGTGCACCAACCCCCACAATCGCGGCCATATGACCGTAGAAATGCGGTAGTGTTCCTACAATCTAACACACGGATAGCTTCCGTTCTGTTTTCCACTGGAGAATCCCATGGCGCTTGAACGCTCCGACGTGGAAAAAATCGCTCATTTGGCCTGCCTGGGCCTCAATGAAGCCGATCTTCCACAGACCACCGCAGCCCTGAACAGCATTCTCGGGCTGGTCGACCAAATGCAAGCCGTGAATACCGACGGCATCGAGCCCCTGGCTCACCCGCTGGAAGCCAGCCAGCGCCTGCGCGCCGACGTCGTGACCGAGCGCAATAATCGCGAGGCTTACCAGTCCATCGCGCCAGCGGTCGAAAACGGCCTGTACCTGGTTCCGAAAGTCATCGACTAAAGGGAAAGAGCCTGCAATGCATCAATTGACTCTGGCCGAGATCGCCCGCGGTCTCGCCGACAAAAAGTTTTCTTCCGAAGAGCTGACCACGACCCTGCTGGCGCGTATCGCCGAGCTGGACCCTAAGGTCAACAGCTTCATCAGCATCACCGAAGAGCTGGCCCTGAGCCAGGCCAAGGCCGCCGACGTACGTCGCGCCAACGGTGAGAACGGCGCCCTGTTGGGTGCGCCGATTGCCCACAAGGACCTGTTCTGCACCCAGGGCATTCGCACCAGTTGCGGCTCGAAGATGCTCGACAATTTCAAGGCGCCCTACGACGCCACTGTGGTCGCCAAGCTGGCCGCTGCCGGGGCCGTGACCCTGGGCAAGACCAACATGGACGAATTCGCCATGGGCTCGGCCAACGAGTCGAGCCACTACGGCGCGGTGAAAAACCCGTGGAACCTCGAGCACGTGCCCGGCGGTTCGTCCGGTGGTTCGGCGGCCGCGGTTGCCGCTCGTCTGTTACCTGCCGCCACGGCCACCGACACTGGCGGCTCGATCCGCCAACCGGCCGCTTTCACCAACCTCACCGGTCTGAAACCGACCTACGGTCGCGTTTCCCGCTGGGGCATGATTGCCTACGCCTCCAGTCTCGACCAGGGCGGCCCCCTGGCACGCACCGCTGAAGACTGCGCAATTTTGTTACAAGGCATGGCAGGCTTCGATCCGCAGGACTCCACCAGCATTGATGAACCCGTGCCGGACTACAGCGCCAGCCTGAATACCTCGATCAAAGGCCTGCGCATTGGCGTGCCGAAAGAGTATTTCAGCGCCGGCCTCGACCCGCGCATCGCCGAACTGGTGCACAACAGCGTCAAGGAGCTGGAAAAGCTCGGCGCCGTGATCAAGGAAATCAGCCTGCCGAACAACCAGCACGCGATTCCGGCCTACTACGTGATCGCCCCGGCAGAAGCGTCCTCCAACCTATCGCGGTTCGACGGCGTGCGCTTCGGCTACCGCTGCGAAAACCCGAAAGACCTCACCGACCTGTACAAGCGCTCCCGTGGAGAAGGTTTCGGCGCGGAAGTACAACGCCGGATCATGGTCGGTGCCTACGCCCTGTCGGCCGGCTACTACGACGCGTACTACCTCAAGGCGCAAAAGATCCGTCGCCTGATCAAGAACGACTTCATGGCTGCCTTTAATGAAGTCGACGTGATCCTCGGCCCAACCACGCCGAACCCGGCCTGGAAGATCGGCGCCAAGACCGGCGACCCGATCGCCGAGTACCTGGAAGACCTGTACACCATCACCGCCAACCTCGCCGGTCTGCCGGGCTTGTCCATGCCTGCAGGTTTCGTCGATGGCTTGCCGGTGGGCGTGCAACTGCTCGCCCCGTATTTCCAGGAAGGCCGCCTGCTCAATGTGGCGCACCAGTACCAGTTGAACACTGACTGGCACACTCGCACCCCTACCGGCTTCTGAGGAGAACACTATGCAATGGGAAGTCGTGATCGGGCTGGAGATTCATACCCAGCTCGCCACCCAATCGAAGATTTTCTCCGGTAGCGCCACCACGTTCGGCGCAGAACCCAACACCCAGGCCAGCCTGGTAGACCTGGGCATGCCCGGCGTGCTGCCGGTGCTGAACCAGGAAGCGGTGCGCATGGCGGTGATGTTCGGCCTCGCCATCGATGCCGAGATCGGCCAGCACAACGTGTTCGCCCGCAAGAACTACTTCTACCCGGACCTGCCCAAGGGCTACCAGATCAGCCAGATGGAATTGCCGATCGTCGGCAAGGGCTACCTGGACATCCCGCTGGAAGACGGCACCATCAAACGTGTCGGCGTGACCCGTGCGCACCTGGAAGAAGATGCCGGCAAGAGCCTGCATGAAGAATTCAACGGCGCCACCGGCATCGACCTGAACCGCGCCGGCACCCCGCTGCTGGAGATCGTTTCCGAGCCGGACATGCGCAGCGCCAAGGAAGCCGTGGCCTACGTCAAGACGATCCACGCGCTGGTGCGTTACCTCGGGATCTGCGACGGCAACATGGCCGAAGGCTCCCTGCGTTGCGACTGCAACGTGTCGGTGCGGCCAAAGGGCCAGGCCGAGTACGGCACCCGCTGCGAGATCAAGAACGTCAACTCGTTCCGTTTCATCGAGAAGGCGATCAACACCGAAGTACGTCGCCAGATCGAGCTGATCGAAGACGGCGGCAAGGTGATCCAGCAGACCCGCCTGTACGACCCGAACAAAGACGAAACCCGCGCCATGCGCAGCAAGGAGGAAGCCAACGACTACCGTTACTTCCCCGATCCGGACCTGTTGCCGGTGGTCATCGAGGACTCGTTCCTGGCTGACGTGCGCGCCACGCTGCCGGAACTGCCACCGCAGAAACGCGAGCGTTTCCAGGCGCAGTTCGGGCTTTCGGTGTATGACGCAAGCGTGCTGGCGTCGAGCCGCGAGCAAGCCAACTACTTCGAAAAAGTCGTGAGCATTGCCGGCGACGCCAAACTGGTGGCCAACTGGGTGATGGTTGAGCTGGGCAGCCTGTTGAACAAACAGGGCCTGGAAATCGACGAAGCACCGGTGTCGGCCGAGCAACTGGGCGGCATGTTGCTGCGGATCAAGGACAACACCATCTCCGGCAAAATCGCCAAGACCGTGTTTGAAGCCATGGCCGCAGGCGAAGGCAACGCTGACGAGATCATCGAAAAGCGCGGCCTGAAGCAAGTCACCGACAGCGGCGCGATTTCGGCCGTGCTCGACGAGATGCTGGCAGCCAACGCCGAGCAGGTTGAACAGTACCGTGCGGCGGATGAAGCCAAGCGCGGCAAGATGTTCGGCTTCTTTGTCGGCCAGGCGATGAAAGCCTCCAAAGGCAAGGCCAACCCGCAACAGGTCAACGAACTGCTGAAAAGCAAACTCGAAGGCTAAACGCGGTGAAATGGTCGGAGCAGGACCTCACGTCCAACTCTGACCCCTTGTGGGAGCGGGCTTGTGTGGGAGCGGGCTTGCTCGCGAAAGCGGTGGATCAGTCAGCCTATTCGTTGCCTGACACACTGCATTCGCGAGCAAGCCCGCTCCCACCCAAGCCCGCTCCCACATCTGTAAGGGGGAAACCTTGAAAATGAAGCGTCTACTCGGCCTGTTGGCCCTGTTCTCTCTGCTCGCCGGCTGCGCCAGCGGCCTCATCGACCCCAACGGCTATGACGAAACCGGCTCCGCTTCCTACTACGGCGCCAAACACCACGGCAACCGCACTGCCAGCGGTGAACCGTTCAACCAGAATGCCCTGACCGCCGCCCATCGTCGCCTGCCCTTCGGCACGCAGGTGAAGGTCACCAATCTCGACAACAACAAAAGCGTCGTTGTCCGCATCAATGATCGCGGCCCGCATACCCGTGGGCGCCTGATCGACCTTTCACGCAAGGCCGCCGAACAGATCGGTATGATCGGCAGCGGCACCGCGCGCGTTCGCGTGCAAGCCCTCAGCAACTGACCGACGGAGCCCAGGCCATTTCCGCATTAACCGCCCTCTCGCCCTTTAGCCTGATCGAACTGATCAGCGGCCTGCTGCTGTTGATCTTCGGCGCAGAAGTATTAGTGCGCGCCGCTGTGCGCCTGGCGGCCAGCCTCAAGGTACGCCCGCTGATCATCGGCCTGAGCATCGTCGCCTTCGGCAGCAGCGCGCCGCAGATGGCGATCAGCTTGCAAGCGACCCTGGCGGACAATACCGACATCGCCGTGGGCAGTGTGATCGGCAGCAGCATCTTCAACACCCTCGTGACCCTTGGCCTGGCAGCCCTGATCATTCCGCTGCGGGTCTCCCGGCAACTGGTACGCCTGGATATCCCGATGATGATCATCGCCAGCCTGCTGGTGTTTGTGCTAGCCGCCAATGAAGAACTCACGCCGATCGATGGCCTGTTACTGCTGGTGGCCCTGGTGGCCTACCTCGGCGTGCTGCTCTACCAGACCCGCCACTCCCGCCGCCCGCGCACCCGGGACACTGTGGTGCAGGCGCCGTGGCTGAGCAGCGTGCTGCTGATGCTCGGTGGACTGTTGATCCTCGTACTGGCCGGGCACCTGCTGCTGGGCGCGGCGGTGGACGTGGCCTCTGACCTGGGCCTGTCGGAACGCATCATCGGTCTGACGCTGATTGGCGTCGGCACTTCCCTGCCCTGCCTGGCCACCTCGCTGATCGCCGCCCTGCGCGGCCAGCGGGAAATTGCCGTGGGCAACGTGATCGGCAGCAACCTGTTCAACCTGCTTGGGGTGCTGGGCTTTACCGCCCTCGTGGCGCCCTCGCCGTTGTCGGTGTCGCCCAATGCCCTGGATTTCGACCTGCCGGTAATGCTCGGCGTGGTCGCCCTGTGCCTGCCGGTGTTTTATTCGGGCTACCGCGTCACCCGGGCCGAAGGCCTGGTGTTCCTGGGCCTGTACCTGGTGTACGGGCTGCACGTGGTGTCGTTCACCTTCGGCATGCCGCTGGCCAACAAGCTTGAACAACTGATGCTGTATTACGTCCTGCCAGCGCTGGTGGCTTTCCTGTTGTTCACCTCGCTGCGAGCCTGGCGCCGCCAACACAAGAGGGAATCGCAATGACCGAACAGAAAAAGCCCGGCGTTGAAATGCGCCGCCAGGTGATGGGTGATGTGTTTGTCGATCGGGCGCTGGGCAATGCCACGGAGTTCAGCCAGCCGCTGCAGGATTTTGTCAACGAGCATGCCTGGGGCAGCGTGTGGAATCGCGAAGGGTTGCCGCTGAAAACCCGCAGCCTGATCACCCTCGCCGCGTTGACCGCCCTCAAGTGCCCGCAGGAACTCAAGGGCCACGTGCGCGGCGCGCTGAACAACGGTTGCACCGTGGAGGAGATTCGCGAGGCGCTGCTGCATTGTGCGGTGTATGCCGGTGTGCCGGCGGCGATTGACGCCTTCCGCGCCGCGCAGGAAGTGATCGACAGCTACCAGAAAGACGCCTAGATCCAGCCACCCGCCTGCAACACGAAAATCCCGATATTCGTGGTCACCGCCGCCATCAGGGTGGTGATCACGATAATCGCGGCCGCCAGTTCATGATTGCCCTCCGCCGCCCGCGCCATGACAAAACTGGCCGCCGCCGTGGGCGCGCCGAAGTACAGGAACAGAATCCCCAACTCCGGCCCGCGAAACCCCAGCAGCCACGCCCCCAGGGTCGCGATCACCGGCAGCCAGACCATCTTCATCAGGCTGGCACTCAGGGCCATGTCGCCGCTTTTACGCAGCGCCGCCAACGACAACGTGCCACCGATACAGATCAACGCCAATGGCAACGTCATGTCCGCCAGGTACTGCCCGGAGGATTCCAGCCAGCCAGGCAAGCCAATCTGGAAGTACGCGAAGGGCGCCGCCGCGATCACGCTGATGATCAACGGGTTGGCCAGCACGCTTTTGAAAATGCTCCACGGGTCGGACTTGATCACCGGGCTGTACACCGCCAGCACAATGGTCGACAGGGTGTTGTAGAACAGGATCACCAGCGCCGCGAGCACCGCGCCAAGGGAAATCCCGTAGTCGCCGTACATACTGGCGGCCAGGGCCAGGCCGATCACCCCGTTGTTACCGCGAAACGCGCCTTGGGCGTAGATGCCGCGATCTTCCCGCGGGCACCGAAAGATCGCCCAGCCCCAGGCCAGGGCGAAGCTCAGCAGCGTAGCGACGGCGAAGTAGATCAGCAGGCCCGGCTTGAGGGCTGAATGCAGGTCGGCATGGAGAATCCCGAGGAACAGCAACGCCGGCATGGTGACGTTGAACACCAGGGCCGAGGCGATGTGGATAAAGTTGTCGTTGATCCAGTTGATGCGCTTGAGCAGGACGCCCAGGAACAGCATGGCAAACACCGGCGCGGTGATGTTCAGGGTTTGTAGGAAGATTGCCAGCATGCCGGGGAGAACCTTGGGTGGGCGTCGGTAGGTGGCTAATGATAAGCCAGCATGGCCAGCTTCGTCTGGACTACCGCTTTCGCGAGCAAGCCCGCTCCCACATTTGACCGAGTTCTACCTTTGGAATGCAGTCAAATGTGGGAGCGGGCTTGCTCGCGAAGCAGGCGACTCGGTCTTAAGTAATCGGCGCGGGATTGAACAACGTAATGTCGTTATGCAGCTTGTGCTGCTCCGCCCATGTCTGCTTCTTGCCGCTGGCCACATCCAGGTAGAAGTGGAACAACTCCCAACCCAACTCCTCGATCGTTGCCCGCCCAGTGGCGATCCGCCCGGCATCGATATCAATCAGGTCAGGCCAACGCTGCGCCAGCTCGGTGCGCGTCGAAACCTTCACCACCGGCGCCATCGCCAGCCCATAGGGCGTGCCACGCCCGGTGGTGAACACATGCAAATTCATCCCCGCCGCCAACTGCAACGTGCCGCACACAAAATCACTCGCCGGCGTGGCGCAAAAGATCAGGCCCTTGCGATTGAACCGCTCGCCCGGGCCAAGCACGCCATTGATCGCACTACTGCCCGACTTGACGATGGAACCCAACGACTTCTCGACAATATTCGACAACCCACCCTTCTTGTTCCCCGGCGTAGTGTTGGCGCTGCGATCCGCCTCGCCCTTGGCCAGGTAGCGGTCGTACCAGTCCATTTCCCGCACCAGTTCCCGGGCCACGTCCTGGTTCTCGGCACGGGAAGTCAGCAGGTAGATCGCATCGCGCACTTCGGTCACTTCAGAAAACATCACCGTCGCGCCCGCCCGCAGCAGCAAATCCGAGGCATAACCCAGCGCCGGGTTCGCGGTAATCCCCGAGAACGCATCACTGCCGCCACACTGCATACCGAGGATCAACTCCGACGCCGGTACGGTTTCCCGCCGGCGCAGGTCGAGTTTCTTCAGGCGGGTTTCGGCCAGTTCCATGATCTGTTCGATCATTTCGGTAAAGCCGTGGCTGGAGTCCTGCAACCGATACAGCCATGGCTCGCTCAGGTCTACCGAGCTGTCGTTTTCATGCATCACCTGCCCGGCCTGCAACTTCTCGCAACCCAGGCTGATCACCAGGGCTTCACCGCCCAGGTTCGGATTGCGCGCCAGGTTACGCACGGTGCGGATCGGGATGTAGGCGTCGGTGGCCGTGATCGCCACGCCGCAGCCGTAGCTGTGGGTCAGCGCCACCACGTCATCGACGTTCGGGTACTTGGGCAGCAACTCGTCCTTGATGCGCTTCACCGCATGGTCCAGCACGCCCGTGACGCACTGAACCGTGGTGGTAATCCCGAGGATATTGCGCGTGCCCACGGTGCCGTCGGCATTGCGATAACCCTCGAAGGTAAAGCCTTCCAGCGGCGCCTGGGCCTCGGGCACTTCAGTGGACAGCGGCAAGCTGTCCAGCGGCGGCGCCGTGGGCATGCGCAGTTGATCTTCCTGCACCCAACTGCCGCGGGGAATCGGGCGCAGGGCATAACCGATGGTCTGGCCGTAGCGAATGATGCGGCCGCCTTCGGGGATGTCTTCCAGCGTCACCTTGTGGCTTTGGGGAATGAAATCCACCGTTACCAGGCCGTCGGGAAACTCGGTCCCCGTCGGTACGCCCTGGTCGTTGACCACAATCACCACGTTATCCAGCGCGTGCAAACGGATGGAGCGTGGCGAATCGGCATGTTCAATCAACTGCATGACGCGGGCCCCTTCAGGAATGCGCTTGGGAAAGTTTAGTCAGCTCGGGGCCTTTGGCCGGCGGCTCCTTGAGCACTACACGCTTGATCGGGCCAACGATTACCAGGTAGCTGAACACCGCCAGCAATGCGTTGGCACCGACAAACACCAGCGCCCACTTGAAGGAGCCTGTGGTGCTGATGATGTAGCCGATCACGATCGGGGTGCTGATGGAGGCCAGGTTGCCGAACATGTTGAACAAACCGCCACTCAAGCCAGCGATTTGTTTCGGCGAGGTATCGGACACCACCGCCCAGCCCAGTGCGCCAACGCCTTTACCGAAGAAGGCCAGGGCCATGAAGCCCACCACCATCCATTCGATATCCACGTAGTTGCACGCGACAATGCTGCTGGAAATCAGCAAGCCACCAATGATCGGCGCCTTGCGGGCGAAGGTCAGCGAATGGCCCTTGCGCAGCAGGTAGTCGGAAATCACCCCGCCCAACACGCCGCCGATAAAGCCGCAGATCGCCGGCAAGGACGCGATGAAGCCGGCCTTGAGAATCGTCATGCCGCGTTCTTGAACCAGGTACACCGGGAACCACGTCAGGAAGAAATAGGTGATGCCATTGATGCAGTACTGGCCCAGGTACACGCCGAGCATCATGCGGTTGGTCAGCAACTGACGGATGTAATCCCACTTCGGGCCGTCGGTTTTCTTGCCTCTGCCCTTGTCCTGGTCCATGTCGACCATGGCCCCGTTGGCAGCGATGTGCTGGAACTCGGCCTCGTTGATCATCGGGTGCTGGCGCGGGCTGTGGATAACTTTCAGCCAGATCAGCGAGAATACGATACCGATGCCGCCCATCACCACGAACACGTGCTGCCAGCCGAAGGTGTAGACGATCCAACCCATCAGCGGTGCGAACAACACAGTCGCGAAGTACTGCGCCGAGTTGAAGATCGCCGAGGCCGTACCCCGCTCAGCCGTAGGAAACCACGCCGCCACGATGCGCGCATTTCCGGGGAAGGATGGTGCTTCAGCCAGGCCCACCAGGAAGCGCAACATGAACAGCGCAACGATGGCCGTGGAAACACCGAACTCACCGACATAGCCTTGCAGCACGGTGAACAGTGACCAGGTGAAGATACTCAGGGCGTAGACTTTTTTCGAACCGAAGCGGTCCAGCAGCCAGCCGCCGGGAATTTGCCCGGCCACGTAGGCCCAACCGAATGCGGAGAAGATATAGCCGAGGGTGACCGCGTCGATGCCGAGGTCTTTTTGCAGGCTGGAGCCAGCAATGGCGATGGTGGCCCGGTCGGCGTAGTTGATCGTGGTCACCAGGAACAGCATGAGCAGGATCAAATAGCGGACATGGGTCGGCTTGGTCGCTTGCATGAAGATGTACTCCCACTAATTATTTTTTTTGCGGGTAATGTTTTAAAGCTGCTGGGTGGTCCGTTTTGTAGAGATCTGCTCTGTGTGGGAGCTGGCTTGCCTGCGATGACGGTGCATCAGGCGACAATTAAGTTGCCTGACACACCGCCATCGCGGGCAAGCCCGGCTCCCACATAAAGCAGCGCCCACACGAGCCGGCGCCTACAGATATTGCGTATTACGATCCGATGTAGCTGGTTTTCACCACGGTGTAGAACTCTTGCGCATAGCGACCCTGCTCACGCGAACCGTAGGATGAACCCTTACGGCCGCCGAATGGAACGTGGTAATCCACACCGGCAGTCGGCAGATTGACCATCACCATCCCGGCCTGGGAATGACGCTTGAAGTGGTTGGCGTATTTCAGCGAGGTGGTGGCGATACCGGCCGAGAGGCCGAACTCGGTGTCGTTGGCCATCGCCAGCGCCGCCTCGTAATCCGCCACGCGCACCACGTTGGCCACCGGGCCGAAGATCTCTTCACGGCTGATGCGCATCGCGGCTTCGCTGTCGGCAAACAGCGTCGGCGCGAGGAAGTAGCCTTCGGTGTCGCAGGTCACCAGCTCACCGCCGCTGACCAGCCGGGCGCCTTCGCTCTGGCCGATGTCGATGTACTTCAAGTCCTGGTCCAGTTGGGCCTGGGAAACCACCGGGCCGATGTCGGTGCCGGTTTTCAGGGCGTGGCCGACCTTGATCGACTTCATCCGCTCGGCCATGGCCGCGACGAACTGGTCGTGAATCCCGGCGGTGACGATAAAGCGGCTGGACGCGGTGCAACGTTGGCCGGTGGAGTAGAACGCGCTCTGCACCGACAGCTCGACGGCTTGCTTGAGGTCGGCGTCGTCGAGAATGATCTGCGGGTTCTTGCCGCCCATTTCCAACTGCACCTTGGCCTGGCGCGACACGCAGCTGACGGCGATCTGACGACCCACGCCCACCGAGCCGGTGAAGCTGATGCCGTCGACTTTCGGGCTGTTGACCATGGCATCGCCGACCACACGGCCGCTGCCCATCACCAGGTTGAACACACCGGCAGGGAAGCCGGCGCGGGAGATGATTTCGGCCAGGGCCCAGGCGCAGCCCGGTACCAGTTCAGCCGGTTTGAGCACCACGCAGTTGCCGTAGGCCAGGGCCGGGGCGATCTTCCAGGCCGGGATGGCAATCGGGAAGTTCCACGGCGTGATCAGGCCAACCACGCCCAACGCCTCACGGGTCACTTCAACGTTGACGCCCGGACGCACCGACGGCAGGTAGTCGCCGGACAGGCGCAGGCATTCACCGGCGAAGAATTTGAAGATGTTACCGGCGCGGGTCACTTCGCCGATGGCTTCCGGCAGGGTCTTGCCCTCTTCCCGGGCCAGCAGGGTGCCGAGTTCTTCGCGACGGGCGAGGATTTCGGTGCCGACTTTATCCAGCGAATCATGACGCGCCTGGATCCCGGAAGTGGACCACGCCGGAAAAGCAGCGCGCGCAGCGTCGATGGCCGCGTGGACCTGGGCGAGGTCAGCCTTGGCGTATTCGCCAATGACATCAGACAACTCCGACGGATTGATGTTGGCCGAGTAGTCGGCGCCGGCAACCCACTGGCCACCGATGTAGTTTTCAAAACGCTTGGCTTGGGACACGAATTCTCTCCTGACGCAAAAAGCCGCTGATTACTCAGCGGCCTTGGTGATGGGTTATTGCGCGCCTTGCTTGTCGATCAACGCGGCCAGGGCTTCGTATTCTTCCGGCAGCAGATCGGTCAGCGGCGTACGCACGGGGCCTGCGTCGTAACCGACGATTTTCGCCCCGGCCTTGACGATGCTCACCGCGTAACCGGCCTTGCGGTTACGGATGTCGAGGTACGGCAGGAAGAAGTCGTCGATGATCTTGCCGACGGTGGCGTGATCTTCCCGGGCAATGGCGTGGTAGAAATCCATCGCGGTTTTTGGAATGAAGTTGAACACCGCCGAGGAGTACACCGGCACGCCCAGGGCCTTGTAGGCAGCGGCGTAAACCTCTGCAGTCGGCAAGCCGCCCAGGTAGCTGAAACGGTCACCGAGGCGACGACGGATCGACACCATCAATTCAATGTCACCCAGGCCGTCCTTGTAACCGATCAGGTTCGGGCAGCGCTCGGCCAGGCGTTCCAGCAGCGGCGCGGTCAGGCGGCAGACGTTGCGGTTGTAGACCACTACACCGATCTTGACCGACTTGCACACCGCTTCAACGTGGGCGGCAACCCCATCCTGGCTGGCTTCGGTCAGGTAGTGCGGCAGCAGCAGCAGGCCTTTGGCGCCAAGACGCTCGGCTTCCTGGGCGTACTCGATGGCCTGGCGGGTGGCACCGCCGACACCGGCAAGAATCGGCACGCTGGTGGCGCAGGTATCAACGGCGGTTTTCACCACTTGCGAATATTCGCTGGCCGCCAGGGAGAAAAACTCACCGGTGCCGCCAGCGGCGAACAAGGCGGTAGCGCCGTAAGGGGCCAGCCATTCCAGACGCTTAATGTAGCCCGCCTGGTGGAAATCACCCTGGGCATTGAAATCGGTCACCGGGAAAGACAGCAGACCGTGAGAGAGGATGGACTTCAGTTCTTGTGGATTCATTATTCGAACACCCTGGGCGAAGACTTTCTGTTGTGAGATTACGGATGGTTATCTTGATGTCGTACGTCATCGTACAACTATAAAAATATTCGTCAACTGCAATTCATCGCCGCCCTTCTCGATTGCTGCTTTCTTGACGTAGGAAGTTTTTCCTCTATGCTCTGGATAACTGTATATACGTACAGTTATTACGGAAGATTCCTACGACATAGCAAGGAGCTAACATGTCAGATCTTGAACTCGCCACACCTGTGAAAACCCCGCCAACCCTGCGTTTTGAAGGCGGCGAACACACCGCCATCGGCGACGACACCCTGTTGCGTTTCGTCAAGGACGCCCCGCCGATTCCCGCCCGGCAGGTCGAATTGCACCTGCCCAATGGCCTGGCGCTGAGCTACGGCCAGATCATCGCCCTGGGCGGTGATTTCTATGGCATCCCCGGACGCCCCATCAACGAAGGTACATCGCCCGCTGATCGTGTGCAGCGCTTTACCGATGCGTTCAACTCGCTGGCGGTATTGCCAGCATCACGGGAAGAAGCGGGCAAGATCCTCGCGGTGATGCAAAAGGAGATCAATGCGGTCAACCAGGCGATCAAGGATGGCAAGCAACCCCATGAAGCGTATGACGCGCTGGGTGACACCTTGTCCGAGGAATGGAACCGCATCACCGGCGGAGGCAGTGCCGTCTCGGCGCTGATTCCACTGGGGCGCTACCTGAAACTGGCGGCAGACAATGCCGACCACTTTGGCGAATGGGCTTTGGCGGCCTATCTGGCGGGGCATACGGCAGCCTTGCAACAAGCCGTCGTGGCGCATCAGACCGGCACCGACCAGGCGCTGGAACTGGCCTATGCCATGAACAGCTTTGCTGATCACTTTTTGACCGATCTATTTTCCGCCGGGCACCTGCGGGTACCGCGCAAGCAACTGGCGGCGGTGGTGACACCGGGTGAACTGGGCTCGCTGATCAGCCGCTTCATGCACGATGAAGACAGCAAGTTCGGGCTCAATGTGCGCAACGCCCTGGGCGAGCAGTGGCATGCCTACGGTGATAAACGCTATTTCGACAGCAACGATGCGGCCAACCGCGCCATGGTCAAACGCGCCGTGCAGGCCTCGGCCGATGAGATCTTCGAAACGTTTATCAGCGGCATGGCGCCCTCCCCGGCCAACTTCAAGGCACCGCTGTATGTGCCGGACCTGAACGCCGCGCAGAACCCGGCGAACAACTTCTCACCGCTGTTCAAGGCTGAAGGCGACAAGGTGCTGCGACGCAAGGACGTCAACAACCTGAACGACAAGCAGTGGACCAATGACTGGTGGGGTTGGAGCACGTATCTGCTGCTCAAGGACTACAAGCCGAATCAGCCGGCCTGAAAGACTTGAGTTAAGCCTCGCGCACTAACCTGTGGCGAGGGAGCCTGCTCCCGTTGGGCTGCGAAGCAGCCCCGGCAAGAACACGGGGTTCTTTCAGACAGAACCCGGGGCAATGGATTTGGGGCCGCTGCGCGGCCCAACGGGAGCAAGCTCCCTCGCCACAATGAGCTTTCAAGCCACACGCTTACGTCCAGCCTGGAATCAACCGCGCTGCGCTTCCGCCTCTTCATGGGCATGGCGCAGCCGCTCACGGCTGTTGGTCAGGTGCAACCGCATGGCCGCCCGCGCCGCATCCGAATCCTGGCGCGCGATCGCCTCATAGATCTCTTCGTGTTCGCGGCTCAGGCGGCTCATGTAGTGCTGCTGGTCATCATGGGCCAGGCGTGCCGAGTTCAGCCGCGTGCGCGGAATGATGCTGGTCCCCAGGTGGGTCATGATGTCGGTGAAGTAGCGGTTGCCGGTGGACAGGGCAATCTGCAGGTGGAACTGGAAGTCCGACGCCACCGCATCACCGGCGTGGGCCGCACTTTCGTTAAGGGCATCGAGGGCAGCACGCATGCCGGCCAATTGCTCGTCGCTACGGCGCTGGGCGGCGAGCCCGGCAGACTCCACTTCCAGACTGATCCGCAGTTCAAGGATGGCCAGCACATCACGCAGGGTGACGACAGTGGCCGGATCAATCCGGAAACCGCTGGGGCTTGGCGTATCCAGCACAAAGGTACCGATGCCATGGCGGGTTTCTACCTGCCCGGCGGCCTGCAATCGAGAGATGGCTTCACGCACCACGGTGCGGCTGACCCCATGGGCGTCCATGATCGCCGACTCGGTGGGCAGTTTGTCGCCACGTTTGAGTTGGCCGTCGCGGATCTGCTCGGACAACACCGTGACCAATTCCTGGGCAAGGCTGCGGCGCTTGCGGGGAAGACGAGGGGCGGCGCTGGAGTTTTCCATGATGAATCATCTATCTCGGCGATCTGAAGCACGCATGATAGCCCATGGCGGTTGTACGATCACCGTCCTGTCATGACTTTCATCTATAACCGCCGGGGTTTTCGTCAGGCAAAAAAATGCCCCGGCATCGCCGAGGCATTTTCAACGCTGGCCCGAGGGCCCGCGCCTTGTTACTTCACCACTTTCAGACTCGGCCGACCGCTTGGACGCGGCGGCTCGGAATCCGGCGGCGGCACATCATCTTCGCCTTCGAGCTCGATCGCTTCGTCATCCTCAAGGGAAGACTCCAGATCAAACACCATGCCCTGGCCATTTTCCCGGGCGTAGATCCCGAGGATGGCACCGATGGGCACGAACAGCGTATGCGGCACACCGCCGAAACGCCCTTCAAAGCTGACCGCTTCATTGTCCATGTGCAGGTGTCGCACGGCACTGGGTGAAACGTTCAGGACGATTTGTCCGTCACTGGCAAAACCTTGCGGTACCTGAACCGCGGGAAACTCGGAATTGACCAGCATGTGCGGGGTGCAATCGTTGTCCACTATCCACTCATAGAGCGCGCGGACCAGGTAAGGTCGACTGGAGTTCATCAACGGCTCCTTAAGCCTTAGCGCATATCGCGTTCGACACCAGACAGACTCGCCTGGAAAGCCTCACGCGCAAACTGGCGCTCCATGTAGTCAAGCAGCGGCTTGGCAGGCCGCGGCAGTTCTATGCCCAAAATCGGCAAGCGCCAGAGTATGGGTAATAGGCAGCAATCCACCAGACTTTGTTCCTCGCTGAGGAAAAAAGGTTTGTCGGCAAACAACGGCGAAACACCGGTCAGGCTCTCGCGCAATTCCTTGCGCGCCTGAACCCGGGCCGCTTCCTTGCTGCGTGAATCCAGAATCAGGTCCACCAGGCCACACCAGTCACGCTGGATCCGATGGATCAGCAGGCGGCTGTTGGCACGCGCCACCGGATACACCGGCAGCAACGGTGGATGGGGATAACGCTCATCCAGGTATTCCATCACCACGGTTGACTCCCACAACGCCAGGTCACGATCGACCAGGGTGGGCAAGCTGCCGTAAGGGTTCACTTCGATCAGTTTCGGCGGGTGACGTCCCACCTCCACACTGATGATCTCTGCGCTGACACCCTTCTCTGCGAGCACGATGCGTACTCGGTGGGAATAGTGGTCGGCGGGGTCGGAGTAACAGGCCAACCGATTGGTCACGCCCATGGCGGTCCTCCTCGCTTGTTGAAATTATCGGAAGCTCAAAAACGAGCGCGCCCAGTGAGCATCTCCGTGATGCCTGGATAAACCAGACTTACCTTCAGAGATGCCGCTGGGCGCGCAAGATTAACAGCAATTACTTACGGTTGGATCAATGCACATCCTTCCAGTATTCGCGTTTCAGCAGATAGGCGAACACGAAGAAGAAGGCCAGGTACAGCAACACATAGGTACCAATGCGCTGATGCTGCAGCTTCACTGGGTTGGCCGAGTAGGCCAGGAAGGTCACCAGATTCTTGACCTTCTCGTCGAACTGCTCTTCGTTCAGCGTGCCGGTCTTCGGCACTATGGTCAGCTGATCGCACGCTTCATGAGTCAAAGGCGTACCGGTGAGCGGATCATACTGCTTCTTGCCGTCTTCGACGATTTGTACTTGCTTGCATCCTACCACTTGGCGACCTTGCAGGCCGACCAGAACGTTAGGCATACCGACGTTCGGGAACACTTTGTTGTTCACGCCGTAGGGACGCGTCGGGTCTTCATAGAAGGATTTGAGGTAGCCATAGAGCCAATCGGTGCCACGCACACGGGCCACCAGGGTCAGGTCGGGCGGTGCAGCCCCGAACCAGGTCTTGGCGTCGGCCGGTTGCATGCCGATGGTCATGTGGTCGCCGATCTTCGCCCCGGTGAACACCGAGTGGCTCAGCATCACGTCATGGGGAATGCCCAGGTCGTCGGCCACTCGCTCGTAACGCTGGAACTTGGCGCTGTGGCAGCCCATGCAGTAGTTGGTGAACGTACGCAGCCCGTCCTGCATTGCGGCTTTGTCCGACACGTCGATGTCGACTTTTTCCAGCTCTGGGCCGTGTTCAGCGGCGAAAGACAGCAGCGGCAGGGCCGCAAGAATGAATGCAACGAATAATTTTTTCATCAGCCAGTCACCCTTTCCGGTACCGGTTTGGTCTTCTCGAGCCGGGTGTAGAACGGCATCAGAATGAAGTAGGCGAAGTACAGGAAGGTGCAGACCTGCGACAGCAACGTACGCTCCGGGGTCGGCGCCAGTACGCCCAGCACACCCAGGATCACGAACGCAATGCAGAACACCCACAGCCAGATCTTGCTCAGCCAGCCCTTGTAGCGCATGGACTTGACCGGGCTACGGTCGAGCCACGGCAGCACGAACAGCACCGCAATCGCTGCGCCCATGGCGATAACGCCCATGAGTTTGTCGGGAATCGCCCGCAAGATCGCGTAGAACGGAGTGAAGTACCAGACCGGGGCAATGTGTTCCGGGGTCTTGAAGGCGTTCGCCTGTTCGAAGTTCGGTTTCTCGAGGAAATAACCGCCCATCTCCGGGAAAAAGAACACGATCGAGCAGAAGATGAACAGGAACACCACCACACCGACGATATCTTTCACGGTGTAGTACGGGTGGAACGGAATGCCGTCCAGTGGTACGCCGTTTTCGTCCTTGTGCTTCTTGATATCCACGCCGTCGGGGTTGTTCGAACCCACTTCGTGCAACGCCAGGATGTGCAGCACTACCAGGCCCAGGATCACGATCGGCAAGGCCACCACGTGCAAGGCGAAGAAGCGGTTCAGGGTGATCCCGGAGATCAGGTAGTCACCGCGAATCCACTGGGTCAGGTCGTTGCCGATGACCGGGATCGCACCGAACAGCGAGATGATCACCTGGGCGCCCCAATAGGACATCTGGCCCCACGGCAGCAGGTAGCCCATGAAGGCCTCGGCCATCAGCGCCAGGTAGATCAGCATGCCGAACACCCACACCAGCTCGCGAGGCTTCTGGTACGAGCCGTAGAGCAGGCCACGGAACATGTGCATGTAGACGACGATGAAGAACGCCGAGGCGCCGGTGGAGTGCAGCAGACGCAGGATCGAGCCGTACTCGACGTCGCGCATGATGTATTCGACAGAGGCGAAGGCTTCTTCGGCCGACGGCGTGTAGCTCATCGTCAGCCAGACACCGGTAACGATCTGATTGACCAGTACCAGAAGTGCCAGGGAGCCAAAGAAATAGAAGAAGTTGAAATTCTTCGGTGCGTAGTACTTGCTGAGGTGGTCTTCCCACATCTTGGTCGCGGGGAAGCGCGCATCCACCCAATCCATGAACTTGCTCATCAGGCTTTCTCCCCCTCGTCGACGCCAATGACAATGACACTGTCAGTCTCGTAGTGATGTGGCGGAACTGGCAGGTTCAGTGGTGCAGGTTGTGACTTGTAGACGCGGCCAGCGAGGTCGTAGTGAGAACCGTGGCACGGGCAGAAATAGCCCCCGACCCAGTCCTTGCCCAGGTCCGCGGGCGCCACTTCCGGGCGGAAGGTGGGAGAGCAACCCAAGTGGGTGCAGATACCGATCAGCAGCAGAATTTCCGGCTTGATCGAGCGAATTTCCTTATCGACGTAAGCGGGTTGGTCGGAATTCTTCGAGTCGGGGTCGGACAGCTGGCCCTCGATCTTCTTCAGATTTCCCAGGATTTCCTCGGTACGACGAACGATGAACACTGGCTGACCGCGCCATTCAGCAATCATTTGCTGGCCTGGATCGATCTTGCTGACATTCACCTTCACCGGTGCACCTGCGGCTTTCGCCTTGGCACTGGGAAACCATGACCCCACGAACGGGACCGCAGCCCCCACCGCTCCTGCAGCACCCACCACGGATGTGGCTGCTACCAAGAAGCGACGCCGGCCTGCATTCACGCCGTCATTGCTCATTCAGTCCTCTCCCATCAGCTTTGTGGCCTGTTAAATCAGGCGTCTACTAAGTGTTAAATCTGAACTTATAAAAATTTTGCCGAATGGTAATGAAAAGCCCCACGTCTGACAAGGTAATTACCCCCGGCACTGGCTCCAAGCCTTTGAGTATAGGGGCTCTACGGATGTGGCAAGTTGTCACACAGATTTTTTTACATAAATAGCAGGCAATAAAAAACGCCCAGCTCCGTGAGGAGGCTGGGCGTTTTCTGGAACGTAAAAGCGAATTAACGCTTCGAGTACTGCGGACGCTTACGCGCTTTACGCAGACCAACTTTCTTACGTTCAACTTCACGAGCATCGCGAGTCACGAAGCCAGCTTTGCGCAGAGCGCCACGCAGGGTTTCGTCGTACTGCATCAGAGCGCGAGTGATACCGTGGCGGATTGCGCCAGCTTGACCACTTACACCGCCACCGATAACGGTGACGTAGATGTCGAACTTTTCAACGGTCTCGGTCAATTCCAGCGGCTGACGAACTACCATGCGGGCAGTTTCGCGACCGAAGAAATTTTCCAGAGTGCGGTTGTTGATCGAGATGTTACCAGTACCCGGACGCAGGAAAACGCGAGCGGTAGCGGTTTTGCGACGGCCAGTGCCGTAATTTTGAGTCGCCGACATAATGAACTATTCCGTTAAAACTTCAGTTCTTGGGGCTGCTGAGCAGCATGAGGGTGAGCAGCGCCCGCATAGACTTTCAGCTTGCGATACATGTCGCGACCCAGTGGGCCCTTCGGCAGCATACCTTTGACCGCGATTTCAATCGGGGCTTCAGGCTTTTTGGAGATCAGGCCTTCGAAGTTCGAAGACTTGATACCGCCTGGGAAACCGGAGTGACGGTAGTACATTTTGTCTTGCGCTTTGTTGCCGGTAACACGTACCTGCTCGGCGTTGATGATGACAATGTAGTCACCGGTATCAACGTGAGGGGTGTACTCAGGCTTGTGCTTGCCACGCAGACGGCTGGCGACTTCAGTGGCCAGACGACCCAGGGTCTGACCAGCGGCGTCGACGACAAACCAGTCGCGCTGAACTGTTTCTGGTTTTGCAGTAAAAGTTGTCATTCTTTAATAGCCTCAGGGGCCGCCCTGTAAATTAGACGGCGGATCTTACTGAATAGTGCGTACTTTGACAAGTCAAAGGCAGCCGGATACAGACGCTATCGGGGGCTCGGGTCGGCGCGTCCGTTCAACGGCAAGATTCTTCGGCAGGCGGCGCATCACTTCCACTGCAGAAAGAGGTGGGCAATTATGCAGATTGCCAAAAAAATTTCAACCTGCTTTTATGATTGTTTTCCCCGAAGGAGTACCCGATGGACTATCGACAGCTGGGCCGAACCGATCTGAACGTGAGCGCGATAGCCTTGGGCACCATGACCTGGGGCGAGCAGAACAGCGAGGCAGAGGCCTTCGCACAGATCGAACGGGCCAAGGCCGCGGGGATCAACTTCCTCGACACCGCGGAAATGTACCCGGTGCCGCCCAAGGCCGACACCTACGCCACCACCGAGCGCTACATCGGTAATTACTTCAAAAGCCGCGGCGACCGTGCCGACTGGATCCTCGCCAGCAAGATCGCCGGCCCCGGCAACACCATCGACTACATCCGCGATGGCAGCCTCAAGCACAACCGCAAGCACATCGCCGAAGCCCTGGACGCGAGCCTCAAGCGCCTGCAAACCGACTGGATCGACCTCTACCAGCTGCACTGGCCCGAGCGCAGCACCAACTTTTTCGGCCAACTGGGCTACAAGCACAAGGCCGAAGAAGACCTGACGCCGCTGGAAGAAACCCTCGAAGCCCTGGATGAGCAGGTCAAGGCCGGCAAGATCCGCCACATCGGCCTGTCCAACGAAACCCCGTGGGGCACCATGAAGTTCCTGGCCCTGGCGGAAGCCCGTGGCTGGACCCGCGCGGTGTCGATCCAGAACCCCTACAACCTGCTCAACCGCAGCTTTGAAGTGGGCCTGGCGGAAATCGCCATCCGTGAACAGTGCGGTTTGCTGGCGTATTCACCGCTGGCGTTCGGCATGCTCAGCGGCAAGTACGAAGGTGGCGCACGCCCGGCCAAGGGCCGCCTGAGCCTCTATAGCCGCTTCAGCCGCTACTTCAACCCGCAGTCGGAAGCTGCATGCAGCCGTTATGTGGCACTGGCCCGTGAGCACGGCCTGGACCCGGCGCAGATGGCATTGGCGTTTGTAACCCAACAACCGTTCGTGACCAGCAACATCATTGGCGCCACGACCCTGGAGCAGCTGGACAGCAACATCGCCAGCGCCGACCTGAAACTGTCGGATGAGGTGCTGGCGGGGATTGAGGCGATCCAGAAGGATCATCCGAATCCTGCGCCTTGATTGATCTCTAGACCGCCTTCGCGAGCAAGCCCGCTCCCACATTCCACCGAGTTCCACCTTTGGAATGCAGTCGAATGTGGGAGCGGGCTTGCTCGCGAAGAGGCCCTCAAAAACACCAAGAATTCAAAGCGCCCGCGCAATAATCTCCTTCATGATCTCATTCGTCCCCGCATAAATCCGCTGCACCCGCGCATCTGCCCACGCCCGCGCAATCGGGTATTCCCACATAAACCCATACCCGCCGTGCAGTTGCACACACTCATCCAGCACCTTGCACTGCAGGTCCGTGGCCCAGTATTTGGCCATCGCTGCCGTGGGCACATCGAGCTTGCCTTCCAGGTGCAACTCCATGCACTTGTCGACAAACACCCGGCCGATCTGGGTTTCAGTGGCAATCTCCGCCAGCTTGAATCGGGTGTTCTGGAAGTCGATGATCGCCTTGCCGAAGGCCTTGCGGTCGCGGGTGTATTCCAGCGTCCATTGCAGCGCCGCCTCGGCTGACGACAACGCGCCAATCGCCACCGTCAAACGCTCCTGCGGCAACTCCTGCATCAGGTAGGCAAAGCCCATCCCCGCCTGGCCCAGCAGATTCTCCTTGGGCACCCGCACATCCTGGAAGAACAGCTCCGATGTATCCTGGGCCTTCATCCCGACCTTCTCCAGGCGCTTGCCCTTGTCGAAACCCGGCGTGTTGGCCTCCACCAGGAACAGGCTGGTGCCCTTGGCGCCGGCCTTGGGATCGGTCTTGGCCACGACGATCACCAGATCAGCCAGGAAGCCATTGGTGATGAACGTCTTGGAGCCGTTGATCACGTATTCATCGCCATCCAGCACCGCCGTGGTCTTGACCCCTTGCAGGTCGGACCCGGCCCCCGGCTCGGTCATGGCAATCGCCGTGACCATTTCCCCGGAGATCAGCTTGGGCAGGTACTTGTGCTTCAGCGCCTCACTGCCGTAATGCAGGATGTAGGGCGCAACAATGTCCGAATGCAGGGAGAAACCAATCCCGGTCAATCCCAGGCGACTGATCTCCTCGATCACCACCGCGCTGTAGAGAAAGTCCGCCCCGAGGCCGCCGTACTCTTCCGGCAAATGCGAGCAGAGCATCCCCGCCTCCCCCGCCTTGTTCCACAGGTTGCGGTCGATGTAGCCCTGCTTTTCCCATTGCCCGTGGAACGGCGCCGCGTCTTTTTCGAGGAAGGTGCGCACGCTCTGGCGGAAGAGTTCGTGCTCCGAGCTGAACAAGGTTCTGGGAATCATGGGTCACCTGTGTGAATTGTCGGACAAGACCGGGATCACAGAGCCTAAGCCGCGAAGGCGTCACGGGACACTGGACACATGCGACAAAAAATAAGACGATCCAGCCGTCTGGTGACCACTTTCCCCTATAAGAATAAATGAAATTATGTCTAACCAAATCTCCACGCCCTTGCGGCGCGTCAGCATTTTGGCCATTGATCGGGTATTCGCTTCAACCCTCATGCAAGCCAAGGATTTCTTCCACCTCGCGAGCCTGCGCTACGGCAAACAGCTGGGCCAGGGCCTCACTCCCGCCTTCGAAACCCGCCTGGTCAGCCCCGACGGGCAGTCGGTGCGCAGCTTCAGCGATGTGATCATGCCGGTGGACGGCGGCCTCGAAAACGCCGACATCATCGTGCTCCCGGCCTTCTGGGACGATTTCGACTCGTTGTGCCAACGCTACCCCCAAGTGCTGCCCTGGCTGCGCGAACAACACGCCCGTGGCGCGGTGCTGTGCGGCGAAGCCACCGGGGTGTTCTGGCTCGCCGAAGCCGGCCTGCTGGATGGCAAGGAAGCGACCACCTATTGGCGCTTCTTCAACGCTTTCACCGAACGCTTTCCCAAGGTGCAACTGAACCAGGACAAGCACCTGACCGACGCCGACAACCTGTACTGCGCCGGCGGCACCACTTCAGCCTGCGACCTCTACATCTACCTGATCGAACGCTTCTGCGGCGCCAACATCGCCCAGGCCGTGGCCCGCGACATCCTCTACGAAGTGCAACGCAGCTACGCCCCCGGGCGCATCGGTTTTGGCGGGCAGAAGCTGCACCAGGACGTGATCATCCTGCAGATCCAGCATTGGCTCGAAGAGCACTTCGCCGACAAGTTCCGCTTCGAAGACGTGGCCCGGGAACACGGCATGAGCATCCGCAACTTCATGCGCCGCTTCCAGACCGCCACCGGTGACAAGCCGCTGCACTACCTGCAACGGTTGCGCATCGAGACAGCCAAGGGCCTGCTGTCCGGCAGCCGCAAAAGCATCAAGACCATCAGTTACGAGGTGGGCTACGACGACGCGAGCTTCTTTGCGAGGCTGTTCCGCCAGCATACCGAGCTGTCGCCCAACCAGTATCGCCAGCAGTTCCAGCAGGCCGCGTAACCAAAGGGTATACGCAGTAAAAATGTGGGAGCTGGCTTGCCTGCGATGGCGGCGTGCCAGGCACCAGCGGCATCAACCGACAGACCGCTATCGCGGGCAAGCCCGGCTCCCACAGTTGCTTTCTGTTGACCTGGAAATTTGCATAAAAAAAGGCCCGCATCGCTGCGGGCCTTTTTCATTTCAAGCACATCGCTTACGGCTTGTGCGCCCGCGACAGAAACTCGTGGGACTGCATTTCCAGCAAGCGGCTCAAGGTGCGCTGGAATTCGAAGTTCAAGCGGCCGCCGGTGTAGAGGTCCTTGAGCTCGACTTCCGCCGAGATGATCAGCTTGACGTTGCGGTCGTAGAATTCGTCGACCATGTTGATAAAGCGCCGCGCGATGTCGTCGGTGGTGACGCTCATCTGCTCGACACCGCTCAGGATCACCGCGTGGAAGATCTTGCCCAGTTCGATGTAGTCGTTCTGGCTGCGAGGGCCGTCGCACAGTTCGCGGAATTCGAACCAGGCCACGTCATCGCAGGTGCGCAGTGCGATGATTTCGCGGTTTTCGATGATCAGCTTGTCGTTTTCAATCGCCTGGGTGCATTCCGGCGTCAGCGCGCGGAAGCTCTTGCGCAGGCTTTCCTGGGCCACTTCGTTGAGCGGGTAGTGGAACAGTTCGGCTTGTTCAAGGTGACGCAGGCGGTAGTCGACGCCGCTGTCGACGTTGACGATGTCGGTGTTCTGCTTGATCAGGGCGATGGCCGGCAGGAAACGCGCGCGTTGCAGGCCGTCCTTGTACAGGCCGTCGGGCATGATGTTCGAGGTGGCGACAAGGGTCACGCCGTTCTTGAACAACTCTTCCATCAGGGTGCCGAGGATCATCGCGTCGGTGATGTCGGACACGAAGAACTCATCGAAACAGATCACCCGGGCTTCTTCCGAGAAGCGCTTGGCGATGATGGTCAGCGGGTTCTTTTCGCCCGGCAGGGTCTTCATCTCTTCATGCACGCGCTTCATGAAGCGGTGGAAGTGGGTGCGGACCTTTTCCTTGAACGGCAGCGCTTCGAAGAAGGTGTCCACCAGGTAAGTCTTGCCCCGGCCAACACCACCCCAGAAATACAGGCCCTTGACCGGCGTATGGTCTTTCTTGCCAAACAGCTTGCTGAACATGCCCGGCTTGTTCTGCGAGGCCTGGACCAGATCGTCGTACAGGCGCTGCAAATGGCGCACCGCAGTTTCCTGGGCAGCGTCATGGAAGAATTCAGGGCGTTTCAGATCAGCTTGATATCGTTCTAGGGGCGTCATAATTCGTTAGCAAGGCAACAAAAACGGGCCGCCACTGTAACGACGGCCCTGAAGAATGGCAATCAACCCTTGATCGGGTCAATCCTCGATTGGGGTCAACGCAACGCGCAAGGCTTCGATCGCCGCATCCCGCGAGGCGCTGTCGGCGAACGCCGGGCTATCGGCGACGACTTCACCGTCCAGCCACACGCTGAAGCTCGAGGCTTCACTGCGTACATCCAGCGCCTGACCCGATTGCAGCTGCTTGGTTACGGCGCCTGCGGTTTTACCGTCGGCAAAGTTGCGCGACAGCAGCAGTTGCTCGCCTTCGGCCGCCAGCAAACGGAAGCGGAAGCTGCCGTCGTCTTCGCGGAAGCTGACAAAGCGCGCGGCTTTCGCAGCTTTCTTCTTGGTGGTGGGCGCAACGGCGACCGGGTTGACGAACGAGCGCAGGCCCACCGCTTCACGCAGCTCGGCCAGGAACGGCGCAGCCACGGCGCGGGCTTTGCGGGCGCCGACCAGCAGCAGGTCTTCCATGTCCGACGGGCGCGACATCAGCTGGTGATAACGCTCGCGCGCTTCGCCCAACTGGCCGTCCAGCAGTTGGAACAGACGGTTCTTCGCCTCGCCCCAGCCCAGGCCTTGCAGCAGTTCACCGCGGAACTCTTCTTCCTGGGTCTGGGTGGCAAACGCCTGGTACAGGGTGAACAGGTGCGAGTTGTCCGGATCCTTGGCTTCGCCCGGCGCGCGGGAGTCGGTGACGATCCGCGAGATCGCGTCCTTCATGTCCTTGGCGCTGGTGAACAACGGGATGGTGTTGTCGTAGCTCTTCGACATCTTGCGGCCATCCAGGCCCGGCAAGGTGGCGACGCTTTCTTCGATCAGCGCTTCGGGCATGGTGAAGAATTCTTTACCCTTGCCGAACAGGTGGTTGAAGCGCTGGCCGATGTCGCGAGCCATTTCCACGTGCTGGATCTGGTCACGACCGACCGGCACTTTGTGGGCGTTGAACATCAGGATGTCCGCGGCCATCAGCACCGGGTAGCTGTACAGGCCCATGGTGATCCCCGCATCCGGGTCTTCGCCGTTCTCCAGGTTCTTGTCCACCGAGGCCTTGTAGGCGTGCGCACGGTTGAGCAAGCCCTTGGCCGCCACGCAGGTCAGCAGCCAGGTCAGCTCGGGGATTTCCGGGATGTCGGACTGGCGGTAGAAGGTTACCCGGTTCACATCCAGGCCACCGGCCAGCCAGGTCGCGGCGATTTCCATGCGCGAGCGCTGGATGCGCTGCGGGTCATCGCACTTGATCAGGGCGTGGTAGTCGGCCAGGAAGTAGAAGGAGTCGGCGTTGGCGTCCTGGCTGGCAAGGATCGCCGGGCGAATCGCGCCGGCGTAGTTGCCCAGGTGCGGCGTGCCGGTGGTGGTGATGCCGGTGAGGATGCGGGTACGGGTCGTCATGGGTGATCGCTTGTCATCAATTCGAAAGACGTGGCAGCACAAGATCCTTGAGATCGGTCAGCTTGCCATGAAAAAAGTGTCCGCATTCTGCCACTTTCAGCAGCTCATGGGGGCGATTCAGGGCCGCGGACCAGTCGTAGACGAGTTGCGGGTCGACCACTTCGTCGGTTTCCGGCTGGATCACGGTCAATGGGCAGCCTTGTGGCAACACGTCGTTATCCCGCAGGCGCATCACGGCCGCGGCCACCATGAACAGGTGCGCGAGTTTTTCGCCCTTGGCTTCCAGGCGGCCGCCGAGGGTGGCCGCGACAAACCCGCCGAAGGAAAAACCCAGCAGGGTGATCGGCAGGTCGGGATGCTTTTCACGCAGCCAGGTGGCTGCCGCTTCGGCGTCGTCGACTTCACCGGTGCCCATATCGTGCGTACCGGCACTGGTGCCGACACCGCGATAATTGAAACGTAACGTGATCAAGCCGGCATCGCGCGCGGTGCGTTGCAGGGTCGATACGACTTTGTTGAGCATGGTGCCGCCCTGCACCGGGTTCGGGTGACAGATCAGCGCCAGGCCACGTGGCTCGGGGTGATCCAGATACAGGGCTTCCAATTGGCCTACCGGGCCATCGATCAAAACGGGGGTTTCACGCATCAGCAAGGAAGGAACTCCGTGACCTCTCAAGGGGTCGACTCGTCTAGCTAAAAGTCTGTGCATGGCATCATTGCGAGCTTAATCGCGGTATACAGCGCAGGTCCGAGCCGTTAACGTAAAGCAAAGCCGTTTATAGAGGAAGGACTCGTGGAACACTCGCTCTTAGTTTGGTTGTTGCCGACTCTCGCCTTGGTTGCCGGTGTCGCCATTGGATTCCTGGTCGCCCGCCTGCTGCCGAATGCCGCGCCTAACCGCACGCAGCGTCAGCTGGATGACATTCAGGAACGTTTTGACAGTTATCAGAACGAGGTTGTTACCCACTTCAACAGCACCGCGACCCTGGTGAAAAAGCTCACTCAGAGCTATCAGGAAGTACAGGATCATCTCGCCGAGGGTGCCAACCGCCTGGCCCTGGACGACATCACCCGCCAGCGCCTGCTGGCCGCGCTGCATTCCGATGCACCGCACGCTCCACGGGAACGCCTGACCCCTCCGCGGGAAAATCAGGAACCACCACGGGATTACGCGCCAAAAACGCCAAACGCCCCGGGGATGCTGGATGAGCATTACGGCTTGAAGAAGTAATAGCTTTTCAAGCGGCATGAAAAAGCCCGGCTGATCGATGATCAGCCGGGCTTTTTTGTTGGAACCAGGTCGACCAGACGACACTGATCCAATGTGCGAGCGGGCTTGCTCGCGAATGCGGTCTATCAGTCACCCTATGTATTAACTGACCCACCGTATTCGCGAGCAAGCCCGCTCCCACATTGACCGAGTCCGACTTCAGGACACTGGCTGTTCTTGTAGCTGCCCGTCCTGTATCCGCACATGCCGCCCATGGAAACGCTTGAGGCTGCTGCGGTGCCCGACGCTGACGATGCTCAACCCCGGCAACTCATCGATCAACGCCTGATACAGCGCCGCCTCATCTTCCTCGTCCATCGCCGAGGTGGCCTCGTCCATGTACAGCCATTGCGGTTCAAACAACAACGCCCGCGCAAACGCCAGGCGCTGTTGCTCACCCGGCGACAGCATGCGCTGCCAGTGATTGGCTTCGTCCAAGCGTGGAATCAGGTGCGCCAGGCGGCAGGTTTCCAGGACCTGTGCATAACGTTGCGCCGGGTACGCGCCCTCCTCCTGTGGATAACTCAACACACCCCGCAAGGTACCAATCGGCAGGTACGGCTTTTGCGGCAGGAACAGATAACGCTCGGCCGGCAAGCGGATGTTGCCGTGGCCGTTTGGCCAGAGATTGCCCATGGCCCGCAGCAAGGTTGACTTGCCGCTGCCGGAACGCCCGCTGAGCATCAATCGCTCACCCTCGGCAACCGTCAGGTTGGCGCCATCCAGCAGGTGACGACCATCCGCCAGATCGAGGCTGAGGCTGCTCATCTGCAAATTGCCGCCCTGGCGTTGCAACTCGATGCCCGTGTTGCGGCCTTCGTTTTCTTCCATCGCCTCGCCAAAGCTCAGCAGACGATCACAGGTCGCACGCCAGCTGGCCAACACGGTGTACGCGTCGACAAACCAGCTCAGGCTGCCCTGCACGCTGCCAAACGCACTGGCCACTTGCATCAGCACGCCCAGCTCTATCTGGCCGGAAAAGTAACGCGGCGCTGCCACCACAAACGGGAAGATGATCGCGATCTGCGAGTAACCACTGGTGAAAAAGTTCAGGCGCTTCTTGAGCTGCATGATGCTCCAGAAGTTGCTCCACACCCGCCCGAAACGTGCACTCAGTTGCTGGTGTTCATTCGGCTCGCCATTGAACAGCGCGATGCTTTCCGCGTTCTCGCGCACTCGCACCAGGCTGAAACGCAAGTCGGCCTCGAAGCGTTGCTGGCGGTTGCTCAAGCCGATCAGTTTTCGACCAATCAAGTGGGTCAACCAACTGCCCAGCACGGCATATACCAGTGCCGCCCAGAACATATAGCCGGGAATCGTGATGCCCCAAACCTCGATACTGCCGGACACGCCCCACAGGATCACCGAGAACGACACCAGGCTCACCAGGTTACTGATAAACCCCAGGCCCAGGCTCAGGGTGCTGCTGGTAAAGGCGTTGAGGTCTTCGGAAATACGTTGGTCGGGGTTATCGGTGTAGCCGCCATATTCCAGGTGGTAGTAGTTCTTCTCGCTCAGCCACTTGGCGAAGTAGGTTTCAGTCAGCCAGCGCCGCCAGCGGATGGTGAGCATTTGCTGCAAATAGGAAGTGAACACCCCGGTGACGATCGCCACCACGGCGATCACGCTGAAATACATCAGCAGGTGGGTGAAGGCGTCGTAGTCCTTCTTTTCCAGGGCGTTATAGAAGTCGCGGTTCCAGCTGTTGAACCACACCGACACGGCCACACTGAACAGCGAAAGCCCCAGCACCACCAGCAACAACAGCCAGGCCTTGAACTTCTCCTCACTGCGCCAGTAGGGGGTGATCAGCGCCCAGACTTTCCTTAAAAATTGCCCACGCACCGCGTCATTGACCGCGGAATACTCAGCGTTCTGATTCATTGTTCAGGCTCGGTAGGAAAAAATAACAGGCGTTTGAACCGATCATAAACGATCGGTTCAGGGCTCCGTGCGGCCTGAAGCAGATTGTTCAGTCGCCGTTCAACGTCGAACCGGGCGTTTCTGCAACTTGCGCTGCAACGTTCGACGATGCATGCCCAGGGCGCGGGCCGTGGCGGAGATGTTGCCTTCGTGCTCGGTCAACACCCGCTGGATGTGTTCCCACTGCAGGCGGTCCACCGACATCGGGTTTTCCGGCACCAGGGTGTCGAGGTCGGCGTGCTCGGAGAGCAAGGCGGCCAGCACGTCGTCGGCATCTGCCGGCTTGCACAGATAGTTGCAGGCGCCACGCTTGATCGCCTCGACGGCGGTGGCAATGCTGGAATAGCCGGTGAGGATCACCACGCGCATTTCCGGGTCCAGCTCCAGCAGCTTGGGCAGCAGCACCAGGCCGGAGTCGCCGTCCATTTTCAGGTCCAGGGCCGCGTATTCCGGCAGGTCGGCCGTGGCGATGGCCAGGCCTTCCTCGGCGGAACCTGCGGTGCTGACGCGAAAGCCACGACGGCTCATGGCGCGGGCCATCACGCGGGTAAAGGTGGCGTCGTCATCTACCAGCAGCAGGTGCGGCAGTTCTTCGCCTTCGACTTGGATCTCGTCACTCATCGATGTCTCCTCGTGCGACACGGGGCAGGCGCAGCTCGGTGAGCGTGCCGCCTTCCTCATGACTATAGAGTTTCACTGAGCCGCCCGCGCGGGTCACGCTGGCCTTGCTCAAAAACAGGCCCAGGCCGAAGCCTTTGCCCTTGGTGGTAAAGAAGGGCTTGCCGATCTGCTCGGCAATCGCCAGCGGCACACCGGCGCCGTGGTCGCGAATGCTGATGGTGAAGTCTTCCGCATCCCAGTCCAGGGTCACTTCCAACCCTTCCGGGCAGGCATCGGCGGCGTTGTTCAGCAGGTTCAGCAGCGCCTGGGTCAGGTCCGGCGGCGGTGCCATGCGCGGCACCGTGCCCTGGCCCAGCAGGTGGAACCGGTAACTGGCTTCGGGACGCATCAGGTGCCAGCGGTTCAGGGCTTCGTCCAGCCACTGGGTGACGTCTTGCATCTCCACCGCCAGGCGGCGATTGGCCTCGGCGGCGCGCACCAGCTGCTGCAAGGTCAGCTTGCACTGCTTGACCTGTTCCTGCAGCACACTCAGGTCGTCTTGCAGGGCCGGGTCGTGGTGGTCCTGGGTCATTTCCTTGAGCAGTACGCTCATGGTCGCCAGCGGCGTGCCCAATTCGTGGGCCGCGCCGGCGGCCTGGGTGGCGACGGCCAGCAGCTGCTGGTCCCGCAGGCCTTCTTCACGGCGAATGGCGCGCAGCTCTTCCTGGCGGCGCAGCTCTTCCGCCATTCGTGCGGCAAAAAAGGTGATGACCGCCGCCGACAGGGCAAAGCTCAGCCACATGCCGTAGATCTGCAGGTTTTCCCGGGCGATGGGGAAGGTCTGCAACGGGTAGAACTGTGCCAGCAGCAGGGTGTACAGGGTCAGGGCAATACCCGACAGCACCACCGAATAACGCCACGGCAAGGTCACCGCCGCGATGGTCAGTGGCACCAGGTAATAGGACACGAACGGGTTGGTGGAGCCGCCGGAGAAGTACAGCAACACACTGTGGATAAACAGGTCGCAGGCCAGTTGCAGGGCGTATTCCAGCTCGGTCACAGGCCACGTGGTGCGCAGCCGGATCACGGTAAATACACACAGCACCGTGGAGAAGCCGAGGGTCACGGCCAACTGCAACCAGGGCAGCGGCAGCAGCTTGAACCAATAGGCGAGCCCCACCGAACCGGCCTGTGCGGCCAGCACCAGGGTGCGGATGAACGTCAGGCGCCAAAGGTTCTGGCGGGTGGCGGAAGTCAGTTTTACGGCGGCGAGCATGAGCTCTCCCGATGAGCGCTGCAGGCGGATCGCACGGAGTATAAACGAAGCGACAGCGCTGGCACGGCGTGTGTGGCTCTTTGACGCAGGGGTCAGGATCATGACCGTTCGTCGGCATCCGCCAACTTGTAGCGAATGTGTAAACCCGAAGAACTGAAACCTTGCGTCTACAGTCTTACCGAACACGAACATCTCAAGGAGCTTACATGTCTCGTTTCATTCGCAGTGCAGCCACCCTCACCCTCGGCGCCGCTACCCTCGCCAGCCTGCCGGCCATGGCTGCTGACGAACTGCATTACAACCAGATTTCCCTGCGTGCCGAAGTCAGCCAGGAAGTGGCGCGCGACCAGATGATCGTCACCCTGTACACCGAGTCGCAGAACACCGACCCGGCCAAGCTTGCCGCCGAAATCACCACCACCATGAACAAGGCGCTGGCCCAGGCCCGCGAAGTCAAAGGCGTGACCCTGCGCCAGGGTAGCCGCAACAGCTACCCGATCTACGACAACAAGAACCAGAAAATCACCGGCTGGCGTGAACGCGCTGAGCTGCGCATGGAAAGTGCCGACTTCGCCGCCCTGTCCAAGCTCACCGGCGACATGCTGACCAACCTGAAAATGGACAGCATGGACTTCGCCATCGCCAACCCGACCCGCAAGGCCAGCGAAGATGCCCTGCTTAAAGAAGCGGTCACCGCATTCAAGGCCCGTGCCCAACTGGCCACCGATGCGCTGGGCGGCAAGGGCTACAAGATCGTCAACCTGAACTTCAACACCAACGGTTATCCACAGCCGTATGCACGTGGCGGGATGATGATGAAAGCCGCAGCGATGGATTCGGCACCGACGCCGGAAGTCGAAGCCGGCACCAGCCAGGTCAACATGACCGCAGATGGCGTGATCGAAGTCCAGATGCCTTGATCGAGTGGTACCCCAGTTGCAATGACGCTGCCCACGGGCAGCGTTTTTTTTGCCTGCGCACTTCATTCAAGAAGTATCAGCGGTAATAACCGGATATCAGCTTAAGAAAATACTCAATGGCTGAGAGTGTTCTGGTCCACACACCTTGAAGCGCACCGGCGATAAATCTTTTCAGCTTATAACCCGCGTAATGGCGAACTACATCTTCCCCATCAAAGAACGGAACACGCCTACACGCTGAACCACCTATGGCGGACATCACATCATTCCTGCACACCATGCACATCAGGATTTGTCATATGACCACCATAGGTTCCATCGCGGCAAACAACGGCTTCTTCCTTGATACCCCCTCCTCGGCAGGTATTGCCGAAGAACAGGGAAAACCCCGCCAAGGTACGGATACTTCACGGCAGACATATTCGCCAGGGCAGCCCGTAAAGGCAGCCGATCGGGCCACCGACACTCCCGCATCACGACCCCGCCGTCACACTCACGACGTGTTGATCCCGGGATTGCCATACAACAAGACAGTCGAAAACTACATTCGCAGTGCAACGACAGGGTTCGAGACGCCCCTGGAAAGCACCGCCAACCTTATCAAGGCCGAAATCAAGAAAAAGTGGGGCGAGGACGTTGATCCGGACAACACGTTTATTACTACCTTCAACTACGACCCGACACGGGGAAGGCCTCCTCGCAATGCAAAGGTACTGAACCGGATAACCTTGACCCAGGCGGCCCTGCAAGATGTGCAGAAAAAAAACAACACCGATGAACACCAGACGCCCGAGGAAAAAACACGCACGACCCTGCATACCTGGCTGGAACGGCTACTGACGTTTTCGCCGCTGGGCCAGGCGGGGCTTGCCATTGACTCTGCCGTCAATGCCCAGCAGACCTATGAGTTTATATACCGCGCCTCCCCGCCCGGCCAGCGCCAGCAATACAACGAGTCGATGCGGATCAAAAAGACCCCGGAGCAATTCAGGGAATTGGTGTGGAACACCGAACGCGCCGCGCCGTATAAAACATTCCTGGATACGTTCTGGCCCAGCCACGAAAGCAAATACACGGCATTGACCAAGGCCTCCTTCGTTGCCGCCATCCTGCTCCAGGAAAAGACCGGCAGCCTGAGCCCAAGCGACAAGGAACTGGCGCTACGCGCAGCGAACTTGACCACCGATAAAGACTGGTCGAACCTCCGCGTCGAGGACCTGAAAGCCTCTGCCGCCCAGGACCCAGGCCTGGAAATGGGTCTGCTCAGCATCAACGGTTTTCAATCTTCGGACCTGCTGTACATCACCGACAAAAACCCCAAGGTCACCGATGACGGCAAGATCATCAGCCCCACGCTTTTGTATATTCCCGGCAACTCGTCGCCTATTCATCGCTTTGACAGCCAGGCCCAGATGAAAAACTGGCTGGCTGAGCAAGCTGCCGACCCCACCAAGCGCGAAGCCCTTTCAACCCATTTCACGCTGCGTGACCAGGCCGACCGGACGTTCTCCGACGGCGTGAACCAGACACTGACCGGGCTGGGTGGCTGGCACCGCAAAGACGCGCCGGATGCCGATGTGTTGGAGCGCCTGAATGAATTCAACCCGCAGACTTTCATCACCACCGAACCCCTCGCCCAGGACCCATTCGAGGCCATTACTGCCCGCCAGAAAGATCGCTCGTACAAGGATGCCGAGACCCAAATCGTCACCGACAGCGACGTGACCAAAGCCAACATCCTCAAAGGCCTGGAAACCGCCACCAAGGTCGCGATGCTGATGACGCCGCTGGCACTGGTGATGCCCGAAGTCGCCGTGGCCCTCGAGGTGTTCTACGTCGCCTCCGGCGTAGCGGAGGCCGGTATCGGCATCGATGACGTCAAGCACGGCAAGAAAGGCGGGGCCGACCATATCGTGTTCGGAGTGCTCAATGCGCTGCCGACGGTGGCTTCGGGCGCAACTTCACTGGTGGAGAAAGGGATAGAGAGGGCCTCGAAAGCCCTTGAGTCCTCCACCCGCATCGCCCTCACGCGCGAAGTCGAGCCGGGAGCTGCAGGGGCAAGCGTGCTGGTACCTGAGGGCCTGTCCGCAGACCAGACCTTCCTGATCAAGCGTGCAACCCATACCGATGTAGTGGTCGGGGATGACGTTTACCGCTACGACCCCGCACAACCGGACGCCTTGACCAAGATGGGGCCTACCGAGCATGCCGAGCCGCTGGAGGATTTTGAAGCCGTTTGTGCGCCGGTTGGGCGCCGCGTAAAGCGCAACATTGACAGCTTGTGCTACACAAAAATGATCGAGGACGCCGATACATCGGTCGCTCAAGACGCCCAGGCACTTGAGCATCGGCGTCTCTTGCCGGGCGCCCCAACGCAGGAAGGCGCGCGGACCGTGGTGCATGAGCACAGGCTGTATAGAGTGAGCGACACATCCAGCCAGGAGCTGATGTCGGTGCCCGGGCACACGCCGGTTACCTACCGCAACCAAACCAGCGGGGTGGTGCTCAATGAGCCGGACTTCGGCTATGAAGATATCGGTCAACCACGGGCGCTCAACCAGGAAACCGTGGTTGTAAAGCTGGACCAGATCAGTGATCTCAGTGATGACCAGCGCGTCCTGAGGGGCATAAAAATACCCTACGCAGGAATAGATTATGTGGTGGTCGAGGGCGATACCGGCATTTACTACGTGGCCGAATACGACGGTTCGAACCCTGCGCTCAACTTTCAACGCATCGCCGCAAACACCGATCCGGCCAGCCGGGACATCATCAGGCTGCATGACGAGTACAAGGACCTCTATCGTGACATTTCCGGAAAAACCCACAATAACGATCTGGTGATACTGCCCTCCCTGGACTCACTGGCAAAAAAACTGAGCCTTGAATACAACTTCACACCCGATCAAGCCACCCAACTGGACCGAGTCCTGGCCGGACTGTCCGATGAAAAGAAACGTGAAGTTCTACTGGCAGTCTATGCCTGGGACAAGAAGGTAGAGGTGGCCGCCAAGACCATACAACTTGAGCCCCTTCAAAAGCCTCACTATTTCGGGCAGCTCACGGTCAACGAGCAAAACAAGGCCTACGCCCGTTGGGGCAAGAGAACGGTGGAGGAACAGTTCCAGACAACCGGTATACGGTCGGCCAACCAGAAAACCCTGGCCGATGCCGGTAACAGTCTGCGCAGCGACGTGGCCAATGAAATAGTGACCTGGCTATACACTCGAACCGGCGCGCCCAACTACTCGGAGGTCATCCTGAAAACGGGGGCCGGCAATTGCGACCAGATGGCCAGGGTCGCCACCGATACCGTTAACGCCAGTGGCGGCTTTGCCCGCATTGCACAAGTGCAGGGACACACCTTCAGCGTGGTCGGCGGCCCCGCAAGTCAGCCTAACCTCTTGACCGCTGGATTTGCCGAGCCCGAATGGGCTGATGCGTGGATAGTGGACCCATGGGCCGGTATCACTTGTCCGGCCAACGAGTACCACGGCCAATTCGCACAACGCATGCAGGAATGGAGCGACGAGGGCCGGCAAATCCTGATCGGAGATGGTGGTACGCCGCCTCGGCACGTCTGGAGCGATCCTATGGACCCGCGGTGGATACAGTCCACCGTTTATGGCGGCGCACAGGTGTTTTAAGGCGATCGCCGCGACGCAGGCGCTTATCTCAACCTGGGTAACCCGAACGGCGGCAACCGTGGTGACCGCCGTTCTCGTTCGCGTAGCGTTTACCTGCCATTTCAGGGAGCAGGACTGCAATGCCGCTGCCTTCGGGCAGCATTTTTTTTGCCTGGCACTTAATTCAAGAAGTTTCAGCGGTAATAACCGGTTACCAGCTTCAGAAAATGCTTAATCGCCGGGCGTGTGCTGGTCCGGACACATTGAAGTGCGATGGTGATAAATCTTTTCAACTTATAACCCGTGCAATGGACAACTACATCCTCACCCTCAACGAGCGGAACACGCCTGGACGCTTCACCACTCATGGCGTAAATCACCGTACTCCTCATCCACAGTTTATGGCGGCGCAGATGCGTGCAATCAACATCCAGCCAGGTAATCTGAAATGACAAGCTCAGCTCAACTTAACATTGTCCATTACCCAAAAACACCGCTACCCGGTACGACTCAAGAACAACGTACCGAGGCGCTGGAACGAATACCGCCAACGCCATTGAAGAGTACGGATATTTATGAAACGGACAACGTTGGCACTGCCGCCAGGAACGAGTCTGATATCTACAAGGCAACCATTTATGGACCCGACTTTGTTCACGCGCCAGGCGATGGGTATATCTACAATGAGCGAGAGGCTCATATCGATGCCTATGCCAATCGTGTAAAGACGCAGATCGAAAATATAGAAAGTGGCACTGAAGGCGAACGAAACGTCAAGTTCCAGAACGTGCGCCTGTTCATGGAACCCGCAGGATACTTCAGTGGGGGTTTATTGGCAGCCGGGTTCGACCCGCATGAAAAGTTCACGGTAACGTTCAATACCTATGTCGGTATGGGCACAGCACAAAATCTCTCTGATACCCAGACACGCACTTATTTCGCATGGGAAATTGCAGCGGGTGCTCTAGCGCACGACAGACCCGCACGTGGTGGGGTTTTAAATTTTCCTGAAATGGAAATAGAAAAAAAGGACCGGACAAAAATCAATGATCTGGAAGCGTTCGGCCGACAACTTCAAGCTCGCTGGGAGAAAGATATAGCCGCGCCGATGCGCGAGGGCTCCGGAACAATAGCAGAGCGATCGGGAAAAGCAGACGCCTATGTAACACGGGGCACGTTGCTGAGCCTTCGTAGTGACACGGAAAATTTCGCAAGGTTAAGCCCTGCCGGCCAGGAAGCGGTGAATCGCACGCTGGACAAGAATGGGCAAGTGATTATCCCCAATATTTATGGCTACCCCATGAGCGGGTATGCCTTCATCCCCTACACGCCTTACGATGGCAATCCCGCCAATCGCCCCAATCAGGGAGTCATGATCGACTTGAAGAACGGCGCTGTCCGCGAGATAAAAGGCGATGAAGAATTTGCGAACTGGGCCAAAGACAATCGTGATGAATTGATGCGCCGTTTCAATACCGGTGATATGCAAGGGGGACACAATGCCCACTGGCCACCGGCCGGGGCGGTGCTCGACAGCCTCATCCAGGATAATCGGTCGCGATATCCGGGGTACGAACACTGGTACAAAGATAAATCCGTGCCGGTACGAGAGCTATTCAACTACACCGAATCGCGAAAAGCAGGTTATGGGCTGCAATTTGGCGATCTGAACAAAGGTATCGCCCCCCACTATCAGGAGCAGAACGCCAACAATGCGGTGTGGGCCGACCAGACGGATGTGTTTGGTGCCTCGCAGCAAGCCTGGAAGTCGGTGAAAGACACCTGGGGCAAAAGCTTTGGTTATCTGCCCATTGTTGGCAATATAGGCAATATCGTGTTTGGCGTGCATGACAGCCTCTATGGCAAGACCGCAGGCGAGCGCACAGGGGGAACTGCTGCGGCCGTCATCTCAAGCCTGATGCTGGCACACGAAGTTGCACCCGGTTTGGTCGAGGCGAGCCTGGGTGAAACTCCGATCACGTTCAACTCCACCGTTACTGAAGACTACCGCTGGAACTATAATTCGCAGAAGAGCGAATTTGAGCTGACACGCGTTTCGAAAGTATCCGGTGATAGTCATCCGGACCCGTCGTTGAATGAAGTTGAGTCGAGTGGACCAGAGGTACCCCCGGCATCTATCAACGTAGACGGCGTCGAACTGCCGCCCCTGAAAACGGTTAAAAATCTGCCGGTCGGCGAGGGCCTTTTTTCTACTGCTGAAAAAACCAGTATTCTCAGTGGAGAAATAGATAGCCTGAACACTATCAACGATAAACTTTACACGTTCGTGGATGTGAACAAACAAGGTGCGGCCCAGCGATTGAACATACTGGTACACGGTAAAGTCGATGAGACTACCGGGGTCGCAAAAGTTTCTTACGATGGAAAGCTCAATAGTCCGGAAGAATTGCTGGATACGCTTCACAGCAAAGGGATCCATCCGGAAGAGTTCGACAACGTGCGCCTGCTGTCATGTGATTCCGCAACCGGTGGGGATGCTTCGTTTGCCGCTCAATTCAAAAAGTTGATTGGCCGCCCTGTCAAAGGTTATAGCGGTACCTTGACCGCCAACCTGTCCCCGGAACAAGTAAAAGCAGCCATTGATAAAGTAGAACACCTCTACCTGGAGAACTTATCCGCACAAAAAATCCCGATCACCGACAACGTCCGTACCGCAGTAAGAGCTCAGGCTGAACAGTATGTCAGCGAAGAAATGGCGCGGATCAAGAAATTCAAGCCGTCAAAGAACAACCCGTACTGGAATCCGCTCAAGTGGTGGGCGTTCACTTATAAACCCGAACACTTTCCGGCTAAATCGTAGCGACCTGGAATAGCCGAATCCCGGAGACACTGGGGTCTCGCATGCTTATCTCTACCTGAGTGACAAGAACGGCGGTAACCTCGGTGACTGCCGTTTTCGTTCGGGCAATATTTGCCTGCCACTTCAGGGGTCTCCATGGAAAGAATCACCTTAAAACCGCTGCTCCTTGCTGCCGGCCTGCTGGCATTCATGCCCATGGCCCAGGCAGCCGGCACCCTGGTCTACTGCTCCGAAGCCAGCCCTGCCGGCTTCGACCCCAGCCAGTACACCAGCGGCACCGATTTCGATGCCTCCGCCGAAACCGTGTTCAACCGCCTGACCCAGTTCAAGCGTGGCGGCACTGAAGTCGAACCCGGCCTGGCAACCAATTGGGACGTGTCCAAAGACGGCCTGATGTATACCTTCCACCTGCGCGATGGCGTCAAGTTCCACACCACCGACTATTTCACCCCGACCCGTGATTTCAACGCCGACGACGTGCTCTTCACCTTCCAGCGCCTGCTGGATCCCGAGACCTCGTTCCGCAAGGCCTATCCATCGGAGTCGCCCTACTTCACCGACATGGGCTTGAACACCACGATCAAGAGCGTCGAAAAACTCGACGAGCTTACCGTGCGCTTCAACCTGAACAACGTTGACGCCTCCTTCGTGCAGAACCTGGCCATGAGCTTCGCCTCGGTGCAGTCCGCCGAATATGCCGCGCAGTTGCTCAAGGAAGGCAAGGCCGCGGACATCAATCAGAAGCCGGTGGGCACCGGGCCATTTGTGTTCAAGCGTTACCAGAAGGATTCGCAGATTCGCTACAGCGCCAATAAACAGTATTGGAAGCCCGAAGATGTGAAGCTCGACAACCTGGTGTTCTCGATCACCCCGGACGCCGCCGTGCGCCTGCAAAAGCTCAAGGCCGGCGAGTGCCAGGTCAGCGGTTACCCGCGCCCTTCCGACATCGAAGTGATGAAGCAAGACCCCAACCTGCGGGTTCTTCAGCAAGCCGGCTTCAACCTGGGCTTTCTCGCCTACAACGTGACCCACCCGCCCCTGGACCAGCTCAAGGTGCGCCAGGCGCTGGACATGGCCATCGACAAGCCGGCAATCATCAAGGCGGTGTACCAGAGCGCCGGACAATTGGCGCAGAACGCCCTGCCTCCGGCCCAGTGGTCTTATGACCCGACAATCAAGGACGCGCCCTACGATCCGGCCAAGGCGCGGGCGCTACTAAAAGAAGCAGGGGTTGCACCAGGTACCACCCTAAACCTGTGGGCGATGACCGTACAACGCGCGTCGAATCCCAATGCCCGGATGTCGGCGCAGATGATCCAGCAGGATTGGGAAAAGATTGGCATCAAGGCCAATATCGTCAGCTATGAGTGGGGCGAGTACATCAAACGCGCCAAAGCCGGCGAGCACGACGCGATGATCTACGGCTGGACCGGCGACAACGGCGACCCGGATAACTGGCTCGGCGTGCTCTACAGTTGTGCCGCGGTGAAGGGCAGCAACTATGCAAAATGGTGTAACCCGGCCTACGACAAACTGGTACAGCAGGCCAAGGTCAGCAGCGACCGCGAGCAGCGCATCAAGTGGTATCAACAGGCACAAAAAATCCTTAAGGAACAAGTACCTATAACGCCTATCGCAAACTCGACGGTTTTCCAGCCCCTGCGAAAGGAAGTGCAGGACTTCAAGATCAGTCCTTTTGGACTCACTCCCTTCTACGGCGTCAGTCTGAATAAGTAACAGCCGCGCCCCAACCGAGTGCGCCAGACGCCTCGGTTGGGCATTCCTGGTGCAGCCCTCGCACCGAAAAAAACCCTCAAAAGTGCGTAAATGTGTCTGAACTTACACATATGCGACATTCGTGTACGTTCGTACCACTGTTTAGCCGTTGTAGGCTCTCAACATCTTGCATTGGGTATGGGCCCTGCATAAGTATCCGCAGGTCGACTCACGAGGTCGCCCTCACTACCAAAAATGACAACAAATCATGAGGCCAACATGCTTAAACACGCAGTCATTCCGTTATTAGTCAGCGCCGGTTTAATGGCTGCTGCACCTTTCGCCCAAGCGGCGAGCAACCTGGTGTTCTGCTCCGAAGGGAGCCCGGCCGGTTTTGATCCAGGCCAGTACACCACCGGAACAGACTTCGATGCTTCGGCCGAAACCATGTTCAACCGTCTGACCCAGTTCGAGCGCGGCGGCACCGCTGTTGTTCCTGGGCTCGCCACGACCTGGGACGTTTCCCCGGATGGCCTGACGTACACCTTCCACCTGCGTGAAGGCGTCAAGTTCCACACCACCCCGTACTTCAAGCCAACTCGTGAATTCACGGCTGACGACGTACTGTTCACCTTCAACCGGATGATCAATAAAGACGATCCGTTCCGTAAAGCCTACCCGACCGAGTTCCCGTACTTCACGGACATGGGTATGGACACCAACATCAAGAACATCGAGAAAGTCGATGACCACACCGTCAAGTTCACCCTTGGCACCGTGGACGCCGCCTTCATCCAGAACCTGGCAATGAGCTTCGCCTCCATCCAGTCGGCTGAATACGCCGCCCAGCTGTTGAAGGAAGGCAAGGCACAGGACATCAACCAGAAGCCAATCGGCACTGGCCCGTTCGTGTTCAAGAGCTACCAGAAAGACTCCAACATCCGTTACACCGGCAACAAGGATTACTGGAAACCTGAAGACGTGAAGATCGACAACCTGATCTTCGCCATCACCACCGACCCGTCGGTGCGTATCCAGAAGCTGAAGAAAAACGAATGCCAGGTGACCCTGTTCCCACGTCCGGCCGACCTCAAGGCGCTGGGTGAAGACAAGGACCTGAAACTGCCGCACCAGGCCGGTTTCAACCTGGGCTACATCGCCTACAACGTAATGCCGGTCCTCAAGGGCCAAACCGCGCCTAACCCGCTGTCCGACCTGCGCGTGCGTGAGGCCCTGGACATGTCGGTGAACAAGCAGCAGATCATCGACTCGGTGTACCAGGGCGCAGGCCAACTGGCTGTCAACGCCATGCCGCCAACCCAGTGGTCCTATGACACCACCATCAAGGATGCGCCGTTTGATGTGACCAAAGCCAAGGCTTTGCTCAAGGAAGCCGGCGTCAAGGAAGGCACCGAGATCACCCTGTGGGCGATGCCGGTCCAGCGTCCGTACAATCCGAACGCCAAGCTGATGGCCGAGATGCTGCAGAACGACTGGAAACAGATCGGCCTGAAAGTGAACATCGTCAGCTATGAGTGGGGCGAGTACATCAAGCGCTCCAAAGGCGGCGAGAACCAGGCCATGATCATTGGCTGGAGCGGCGACAATGGTGACCCGGACAACTGGCTGAACGTGCTGTTCGGCTGCGATTCCCTGGCCGGCAACAACTTCTCCAAGTGGTGCGACAAGAAATTCGACGGCATCGTGAAAGAAGCCAAGGCGACTTCCGACGTAGCCAAACGCACCGAGCTGTACAAGCAGGCGCAACATATCCTCAAAGATGCAGTCCCGATGACACCTATCGCGCACTCGACGGTGTATCAACCCATGCGCAACAACGTGCAGGACTTCAAGATCAGCCCATTTGGCTTGAACTCCTTCTACGGCGTGAGCGTAAGCGGCAAGTAAGGATCTCTGGCGGCGACGTTTCATAACGTCGCCGTTATTGCATCCGCCAAGACCGTAGGAAACAGACCACCTCTGCACACGCTGCCGTCCTACGGCAGCTAACTGCGAATCGCGGCTCCGTTACCTACAAGGTCTGTCAGATTCGTTGCATTTACTGCCCGGCTCCCGACCCATAACGTCGTGGTACGGCAGACGCATCGTCTCTGTAGGGCAACTGCCGTTGTGGGATCAGTGTTGTCGCAAGGTCGTGAATGACCTTGCGATTGCTCACTGACGAAAACAACAAACAAGGATCGGGATTGTTATGCGCCATACCACCGTTCTATCCGCGATATTTGGCACCAGCCTGCTGGCTGTGGCCTCGATGGGCCAGGCTGCCGAGAAAAAGAGCCTGGTGTTTTGCTCCGAAGGCAGCCCGGCGGGCTTCGACACCGCGCAATACACGACGGCCACCGATAACGACGCCGCCGAGCCTATCTACAACCGCTTGGCCGAGTTTGAAAAAGGCGCGACTAATGTCGTACCGGGCCTGGCAACCCGTTGGGATATTTCCGAAGACGGCCTGACCTATACCTTCCACCTGCGTGAAGGGGTGAAATTCCACGGCAACAAGGACTTCAAGCCGACGCGCGACTTCAACGCCGACGACGTGCTGTTCACCTTCAATCGCATGCTTGACCCCGAACACCCGTTCCGCAAGGCCTACCCCACCGAGTTTCCGTACTTCAACGGGATGAGCCTGAACAAGAATATCGCCAAGGTCGAGAAAACCGACCCGCACACCGTGGTGATGACCCTGAACACGGTCGACGCCGCGTTTATCCAGAACATCGCCATGAGCTTCGCCTCGATCCTGTCGGCTGAATACGCCGACCATTTGCTCAAGGTCGGCAAGCCCAGCGACATCAACCAGAAGCCGATCGGCACCGGGCCGTTCGTGTTCCAGCGCTACCAGAAAGACTCGCAGATTCGCTACACCGGCAACAAACAGTACTGGGACCCGAGCCGCGTGAAGCTCGACCAGCTGATCTTTGCGATCAACACCGACGCCTCGGTACGGGTACAAAAGCTCAAGGCCGGCGAATGCCAGATCACCCTGCACCCGCGCCCGGCCGACGTCGAAGCCCTGAAGGCCGACCCGAATCTGCAACTGCTGACCAAGCCGGGTTTCAACCTGGGCTACATCGCCTATAACGTGCGGCACAAGCCCTTCGACCAGCTCGAAGTGCGCCAGGCCCTGGACATGGCGGTGAACAAGCAGAGCATCCTCAACGCCGTGTACCAGGGCGCGGGGCAACTGGCGGTCAACGCCATGCCGCCGACCCAGTGGTCTTACGACGACACCATCAAGGACGCCGCCTACAACCCGGAAAAAGCCAAGGAACTGCTCAAGGCTGCCGGCGTGAAGGAAGGTACCGAGATCACCCTGTGGGCGATGCCGGTACAACGGCCGTACAACCCCAACGCCAAGCTGATGGCCGAAATGCTGCAAAGCGATTGGGCGAAGATTGGTCTCAAGGTGAAGATCGTCAGCTATGAATGGGGCGAGTACATCAAGCGCACCAAGAATGGCGAGCATGACATCAGCCTGATCGGCTGGACCGGCGACAACGGTGACCCGGACAACTGGCTGGGCACCCTCTACAGCTGCGACGCCATCGGCGGGAACAACTACTCCATGTGGTGTGACCCGGCGTACGACAAGCTGATCAAGCAAGCCAAGGTCGTCACCGACCGCGAACAAAGGACTGTTCTATACAAACAGGCGCAGCAACTGCTCAAGCAGCAGGTGCCGATCACGCCAGTCGCCCACTCGACGGTCAACCAGCCGTTAAGCGCCAAAGTCGAAGGTTTCAAAGTGAGCCCCTTCGGCCGCAACGTGTTCTCGGGCGTCAGCATCAACCCATAAAAAGATAACCGGATTGCGCAGGGCGAGCATTCGCCTTGCTGCAAACGTGCAGCCTTATTTCGGGTTTTACCCATGGGCAAACGTTTGCAAAGGCTTGAACGAGTTACACACCCAATAGCCGGTTCACCTAAAAAGACCGGCATTAAAAAGAGAACCAAAGGAGCTTCACCCATGAAACTGAGCAGCACCGCGCTACTGGCCCTGGCCATCAGCAGCATCACGGCTAACGCCTACGCTGATCCTGCAAGCCAGGACTTCGTTCCAACCACACTGGCCGGCACCAGCGCCCAAAGCGAGGCCAAAGGCTTTATCGATGGCGCAAGCCTGGGCGGTACAACCCGTAACTGGTTCTCCAACGAACAACGCTTCCGTGGCAGCAAGTTCACTTACCAGAAGCACGGCGAAGCCCGTACTGACAACTACCGTACCAACTGGGTGCAAGGCACCATCCTCAACGCTACCTCGGGTTTCACCCAAGGCACCGTTGGCGTGAGCACTGAAGTGGCGGTCTACAACGCTCTGGTCCTGGACCGCAGCAAGCGCGACATCAAGGGCGGCTCCAACCGTACCCTGGCCGACTCCGACGGCGACGCTGTAGACCAGTGGAGCAAACTGGGCCTGGCCAACGTCAAGTTCCGTGTCTCGAACACCACCTTGACCGCCGGTCGCCAGAACTTCAGCAGCGGCATCATCGACACCATCGGTAACCGTGCGCTGCCTTCGAGCTTCGAAGGTGTGAGCTTCAACAGCGAAGAGTTCAGCAACCTGTCCTTCCAGGGCGGCGTGTTCGACCGCGTTTCGCCACGGACCGAGCAGAGCCTGTCGAAATTCCGTACCGAATACGGCAATGGTCGCCAGGAAACCGACAAGGTCAACACCCTGGGCGTCAACTACCAGCCGTTCAAGAGCCTGAAGACCAGCCTGTTCGCCGCTAACGTGGAAGACTTCTGGAACCAGTACTACTTCGGTGCTACCCACGAGCTGGGTGACAGCCAGACCCTGTCCCTGACCACGGGCCTGAACTACTACAAGACCGTCGACGAAGGCAAAAAGTTGATGGGCAAGATCGACAACGACACCTACTCGCTGTCGTTCGGCCTGACCCACCAGGCTCACAGCCTGACCTTCTCCTACCAGGCCGTGAACGGCGACGAGTACTTCGACTACCTGCACGAAACCAACGGCATCTACCTGGCCAACTCCCTGACGTCCGACTTCAACGGTCCGAACGAGAAGTCCTTCCAGATCGCCTACGGCATCAACATGGCCGAATACGGCGTGCCGGGCCTGAAGTTCAACGTCTACTCGGCACGTGGCTGGGGTATCGACGGTACTCACTACACCGGCGACGGCGGCCGCGCTGGCTTTGCCTACAACGGCATTCAGGCCCAGGACGGCGAGAAGCACCAGGAATACGGTGTAGGCGCGGCTTACGCGATCCAGAGCGGCGCACTCAAGGCCACCACCATTCGTGGTACCTACGTGACTCACCGTGCCAGCGCCAACCAGGCTGACGGCAACCTGCGTGAGTTCCGCCTGGTGACCACCATCCCGTTCAACATTCTTTAATCAGCGCCAGGTCGGCGGCGGGCTCAGGACGAGCCCGCCGCCTACGCTTGTCTGGTCCAATCGATTGCAGAGGGCTCTTAGATGAAAATGCTCCCGTTACAAGCCGCCATTGCCGCTGCGCTGTTGAGCGTTGCTGTCGGCATCTCGGCCAAACCGTTGGTCGTCTGCACCGAAGCCAGCCCGGAAGGCTTCGATCCGGTCCTGTACACCACGGCTGTCACCGCCGACGCCGCGGCCGAAACCATCTTCAACCGCCTGGTGGACTTCAAGCCCGGCACCACCGAAGTGATCCCGGCACTGGCCAAAGACCTGCCCGAGATCAGCGCCGATGGCCTGACCTACACCTTTCACCTGCGTGACGACATCAAGTTCCACACCACCGACTACTTCAAACCCACGCGCAACATGAACGCCGACGACGTGCTTTGGAGCTTCCAGCGCCAGCTGGACCCGAATCACCCGTGGCACAAAAAGTCCAACGTGGGCTACCCATACTTTGAAAGCATGGGCTTCAAGGAACTGCTCAAGAGCGTAGAGAAGACCGATGACCACACCGTGGTCTTCACCCTGACCCGCCCTGAAGCACCGTTCCTGGCCGACCTGGCCATGGCGTTTTCCTCGATTCACTCCGCCGAATACGCCGACCAGTTGCTCAAGTCCGGCAAGACCGACGACCTGAACGCCAAGCCCATCGGCACCGGCCCGTTCATCTTCACCCGCTACGCCAAAGACGCCCAAGTGCGCTTCAAGGCCAACCCGGAGTACTTCCGTGGCAAGCCGCCGGCTGACCCGCTGATCCTGGCCATCACCACCGACAACAACGTGCGCCTGCAAAAGCTCAAGGCCAACGAATGCCAGATCGCGCTGTATCCGAAACCGGATGACGTGCCGAGCATGAAGGCCGACCCGAACCTGAAGGTGGCGGAACTGGCGGCGATGACCACCGCTTACACCGCCATGAACACCACCCACAAGTACATGAGCGACGCGCGGGTGCGTCACGCGATCAACATCGCGTTCGACAAGAAGGGCTACAACGAATCCCTGTACGGCAAAGGCAACGCGGTCGACGCCACCGGCCCGTACCCGCCAACCCTGCTGGGTTTCAGCGACAAGCTGAAAAACCCGCCCCGCGACCTCGACAAGGCCCGCGCCCTGCTCAAGGAAGCCGGCGTACCGGAAGGCACCGAGTTCACCCTGTTTACCCGCAACGGCGGCGGCCCGACCAACCCCAACCCAATGCTCGGCGCCCAGCGCATGCAGGCGGATCTGGCGCAGATCGGCCTGAAAGTGAACATCAAGGTCATGGAATGGGGCGAAATGCTCAAGCGCGCCAAGAATGGCGAACATGACATGGTCTCCGCCGGCTGGGCGGGGGATAACGGGGACCCGGATAACTTCCTCACCCCGAACTTGAGTTGCGATGCAGCGAAAAACGGCGAAAACTACGCCCGCTGGTGTAACAAGGAGTTTCAAGACTTGATCGACAAGGCGCGCGCCATCGCTGAACCCACCCAGCGCGCTGCACTCTATGAACAAGCAATGGACGTTTTCGACAAGGACCAACCATGGATTCCCATGGCTTACCCGAAAATGTTCACCGCCATGCGTAAAAACGTCGAGGGTTATACCCAAAGCCCTCTGACCACAAATAACTTCGCCACCACCCAGGTGAAGTAGATAAGAGACGCTCGGCACCGTCGACATTGACGGTGCCGAACCTGCCTAACCGGCTGATTGAGGTACACAACAAGATGTTTAGTTTTATTGCCCGCCGATTGGGGTTATTGATCCCCACGTTTTTCGGCATCACCTTGCTGACCTTCGCGTTGATTCGCATGATCCCTGGCGACCCCGTCGAAGTCATGATGGGCGAACGACGAGTCGACCCCGAGATGCACGCTCAGGCAATGGAACGCCTTGGTCTGAATAAACCGCTCTACGCGCAATACCTGGATTATGTCGGCAAGCTCGCCCACGGCGACCTCGGCGAATCCCTGCGCACCCGTACCAGCGTGTGGACTGAATTCACCGCCCTTTTCCCTGCGACCCTGGAACTGTCCATGGCCGCCCTGTTGTTCGCCGGCATCCTGGGGCTGTTAGCCGGGGTGATCGCGGCCTTGAAGCGAGGATCCCTGTTCGACCATGGGGTGATGGGCATCTCCCTGGCGGGATATTCGATGCCGATCTTCTGGTGGGGCCTGATCCTGATCATGTTCTTCTCCGTCAGCCTGGGCTGGACGCCAGTCTCCGGACGGATCGACCTGCTCTACGACATCGAGCCGCGCACCGGCTTCATGCTGATCGACACCCTGCTGGCCGACGAGCCGGACGCATTCTGGGATGCCCTGCACCACCTGATCCTGCCGGCCATCGTGCTCGGTACCATCCCGCTGGCCGTTATCGCGCGGATGACCCGTTCGTCGATGCTCGAAGTACTGCGCGAAGACTACATCCGCACCGCCAAGGCCAAGGGCCTGTCGCCGGCGCGCGTGGTGTTCGTCCACGGCCTGCGTAACGCCTTGATCCCGGTACTCACCGTGGTCGGCCTGCAAGTCGGCACATTGCTGGCCGGTGCGGTCCTGACCGAAACCATCTTCTCGTGGCCCGGCATCGGCAAATGGCTGATCGAAGCCATTGGCGCACGGGATTATCCCGTGGTGCAAAACGGCATCCTGTTAATCGCCTGCCTGGTGATTCTGGTGAACTTCGTGGTGGATATCCTCTACGGCTTCGCCAACCCACGCATCCGTCACCAGCGCTGAGATCATGACCATGACCACACCTACTCCCGCGGTAGCAGTCGATCAAAGCCTGCTGTACCCGTCCCCGTACAAAGAATTCTGGCAAGCCTTTTCCAAGAACAAGGGCGCCGTTGCCGGCCTGCTGTTCATGTTGCTGGTGGTGTTTTGCGCGCTCTTCGCCCCTTGGGTGGCCCCGCATAACCCGAGCGAGCAATACCGTGACTTCCTGCTGACCCCTCCGGCCTGGCTGGAAGGTGGGCAGATCCAGTTCCTGCTGGGCACCGATGAACTCGGGCGTGACCTGCTGTCGCGCCTGATCCAGGGTTCGCGCCTGTCGTTGCTGATCGGCTTATCGTCGGTGGTGATGTCGCTGATCCCGGGGATCCTGCTGGGCCTGTTCGCCGGTTTCTTCCCGCGCCTGCTCGGCCCGACCATCATGCGCCTGATGGACATCATGCTGGCCCTGCCGTCGCTGCTGCTGGCTGTGGCGATTGTCGCGATCCTCGGCCCTGGCCTGATCAACACCGTGATTGCGATCGCGATCGTGTCGCTGCCGTCCTATGTCCGTCTGACCCGCGCTGCGGTGATGGGCGAACTGAACCGTGACTACGTGACTGCCGCCCGCCTCGCCGGCGCCGGCCTGCCGCGCCTGATGTTCGTCACCGTGCTGCCGAACTGCATGGCGCCGCTGATCGTTCAGGCCACCCTGAGTTTCTCCTCGGCGATTCTCGATGCTGCAGCCCTGGGCTTCCTGGGCCTTGGCGTACAACCGCCAACCCCTGAGTGGGGCACCATGCTGGCCTCGGCCCGCGACTACATCGAACGCGCCTGGTGGGTCGTGAGCCTGCCTGGCTTGACCATTTTGCTCAGCGTGCTGGCAATCAACCTGATGGGCGACGGCCTGCGCGATGCGCTGGACCCGAAACTCAAGAACGCCGCCTGAGGAGATTCCCATGTCACTGCTAGAAATCAAGAATCTCAATGTCCGCTTCGGCGACAAGACCGCCGTGCCGGTGGTCGATGGCCTCGACATCTCCGTCGACAAAGGCGAAGTACTGGCGATCGTTGGCGAGTCGGGTTCGGGTAAATCCGTGACCATGATGGCGTTGATGGGCCTGATCGAGCACCCCGGCATCGTCACTGCCGACGCCCTGAACTTCGACGGCAAGGACATGCTCAAGCTGAGCAACCGCCAGCGTCGGCAGATCGTCGGCAAAGACCTGGCGATGGTCTTCCAGGACCCGATGACCGCCCTGAACCCCAGCTACACCGTGGGTTTCCAGATCGAAGAAGTGCTGCGCCTGCATTTGAAAATGTCCGGCAAGCAAGCGCGCAAGCGTGCCATCGAACTGCTCGAAAAGGTGGAAATCCCGGGCGCAGCCAGCCGTATGGATGCCTACCCGCACCAGCTGTCCGGTGGTATGAGCCAACGTGTGGCCATCGCCATGGCGATTGCCGGCGAGCCGAAACTGCTGATCGCCGATGAACCGACTACTGCGCTCGACGTGACCATCCAGGCCCAGATCATGGACCTGCTGCTGGCCTTGCAGAAAGAGCAGAACATGGGCCTGGTGCTGATCACGCATGACCTCGCGGTAGTGGCCGAAACCGCCCAGCGCGTGTGCGTGATGTATGCCGGCCAGGCCGTGGAAGTCGGCCAGGTGCCGCAGTTGTTCGACATCCCGGCGCACCCGTACAGCGAAGCGTTGCTCAAGGCGATCCCCGAGCACAGCCTCGGCGCCACGCGCCTGGCCACGCTGCCGGGTATCGTTCCCGGCCGCTATGACCGCCCGCAGGGTTGCCTGCTGTCGCCGCGGTGCCCGTATGTGCAGGAGTCCTGCCGCGCCCAACGCCCGGGCCTTGACCCGAAAAGCCACAGCCTTGCCCGCTGCTTCTACCCGCTGAATCAGGAGGTGGCGTAATGGCCGTCGTACTTACCGCCCGCGACCTGACCCGTCACTACGAAGTGTCCCGTGGCCTGTTCAAGGGCCATGCCCTGGTGCGCGCACTCAACGGTGTGTCGTTCGAGCTCGAAGCCGGCAAGACCCTCGCGGTCGTAGGCGAGTCCGGTTGCGGCAAATCCACCCTGGCCCGCGCCCTGACCTTGATTGAAGAGCCGTCTTCCGGCTCGCTGAAAATCGCCGGGCAAGAAGTCGCCGGTGCCGACAAGGCCCAGCGCAAGCAACTGCGCAAAGACGTGCAGATGGTGTTCCAGAGCCCTTACGCCTCGCTGAACCCGCGCCAGAAGGTCGGCGACCAACTGGGCGAGCCGCTGCTGATCAACACCAACCTGTCTGCCGCCGAGCGCCGGGAAAAGGTCCAGGCGATGATGAAGCAAGTGGGCCTGCGCCCTGAGCATTATCAGCGCTACCCGCACATGTTCTCCGGCGGCCAGCGCCAGCGAATCGCACTGGCGCGGGCGATGATGCTGCAACCCAAGGTGCTGGTGGCGGATGAACCGACCTCGGCGCTGGACGTATCGATCCAGGCCCAGGTGCTGAACCTGTTCATGGATTTGCAGCAGGAATTCAACACCGCCTACGTGTTCATCTCCCACAACCTCGCGGTGGTGCAGCACGTCGCCGACGACGTAATGGTGATGTACCTCGGCCGCCCGGTTGAAGTCGGTCCAAAGGAAGACATCTATGCGCGCCCGCTGCACCCGTACACCCAGGCGTTGCTGTCGGCGACCCCGACCATTCATCCGGACCCGAACAAACCGAAGATCAAAATCGTCGGCGAGTTGCCCAACCCGTTGAACCCGCCATCCGGCTGCGCCTTCCACAAGCGCTGCCCGTACGCGACCCAGCTGTGCAGTACCGATGAACCGGTGCTGCGACCACTCGACAACCGCCAGGTGGCTTGCCACTACGCGGAGCAATTTGTGGTCTGACGTGCAAAAAAAATGCTCTGGAGGGTGAGTCCAGAGCATTCCAGTGTTCTACAGCCCTGCTTGTCGGATAGCGCATCTGTTCGGCAAGCGGGGCTTTCTTTTGCCTGCGTTACTTATGTATCGCTGTCGCCATCGTTGTAGGTGTCGCTGTCTTCGCCATCATTGTCCGGGTTCTCGGCATCGTCATCGTCCTTGGAACCGCCCTGGTTTTCGTCACCGGGCTCGGATTCACTCTTGGCCAACTGCAAGCCACCCGCCTGCACCGTCTTCGCCGCCACAAACCCCGTGCCATGGCTTTGCACAGCCGTATTGGCCCACGCGGCAGACATGCCCAATGACATCATCACCAGCACTTTGAGCAACAGCACCACACGTTGAAAGATACTCATGGTCGAATTCCGCCCAGTCAGGAGTTGAACTGCGTACGACAGCTGTCCACCGTCGCCTTGCTTCAAACTAGTCCCGAACTGAAGTTTTCGCCAATGAAACAACCTGAATAGCAGCCAAAGAAAAAGGCGAAGCCATCACAGCTTCGCCCTCTCTTATATCGCTAACCCTTAGTGATGCTCACGGGTCGCGCGGAATTTCACATCCGGCCAGCGCTCTTCCATCAGCGCCAGGTTGACCCGAGTCGGGGCCAGGTAGGTCAGGTGACCACCGCCGTCGATCGCGAGGTTTTCCACGGCCTTGATCTTGAACTCTTCCAGCTTCTTCTTATCGCTGCAGTCGATCCAGCGCGCGGAGTACACGGTGATCGGCTCATAGGAGCATTCCACCTTGTATTCCTCTTTCAGGCGACTGGCCACTACATCGAACTGCAGCACACCGACGGCGCCGAGGATGATGTCGTTGCTGCGTTCCGGGAAGAACACCTGGGTGGCACCCTCTTCCGCCAACTGCTGCAAACCCTGGCGCAGTTGCTTGGATTTCAGCGGGTCACGCAGGCGTACGCGGCGGAACAGTTCCGGGGCGAAGTGCGGGATACCGGTGAAGCCCAGCACTTCGCCTTCGGTGAAGGTGTCACCGATCTGGATGGTGCCGTGGTTGTGCAAGCCGATGATATCGCCGGCATACGCTTCTTCCAGCTGCTCACGCTCGGAGGAGAAGAAGGTCAGGGCGTCGCCGATGCGCACGTCCTTGCCGGTACGCACGTGGCGCATCTTCATGCCTTTTTCGTATTTGCCGGAGCAGATACGCATGAAGGCGATACGGTCGCGGTGCTTGGGGTCCATGTTCGCCTGGATCTTGAACACGAAGCCGGCGAATTTCTCTTCCACAGGCTCCACGGTACGCTCGTTGGCAACCCGGGCCAGCGGCTTGGGGGCCCAATTGACCACGGCATCCAGCACGTGATCGACACCGAAGTTGCCCAGGGCGGTACCGAAGAACACCGGCGTCAGCTGGCCGTCGAGGAACTCCTGCTGGTTGAACTCGTGGCAGGCGCCCTGCACCAGTTCCAGCTGGTCGACAAACCGGTCGTACTCGTCACCCAGGTGGGCGCGGGCTTCGTCGGAGTCGAGCTTCTCGATGATTTTCACATCGGTACGTTCGTGGCCGTGGCCAGCGGTGTACACAATGATGTAGTCGTCGGCCAGGTGGTACACGCCCTTGAAGTCGCGGTAGCAACCAATCGGCCAGGTGATCGGCGCGGCCTTGATCTTCAGGACGGCTTCGATTTCGTCCAGCAGTTCGATCGGGTCGCGGATGTCACGGTCGAGTTTGTTGATAAAGCTGACAATCGGCGTATCCCGCAGGCGGCACACGTCCATCAGCGCGATGGTGCGGGGCTCGACGCCTTTACCGCCGTCGAGGACCATCAGCGCCGAGTCCACCGCCGTCAGGGTGCGGTAGGTGTCTTCGGAGAAGTCTTCGTGGCCCGGGGTGTCGAGCAGGTTGATCATGTGGTCGCGATACGGGAACTGCATGACCGACGTGGTAATGGAAATACCACGCTGCTTTTCCATTTCCATCCAGTCGGAGGTGGCATGGCGGTCGGATTTACGGGATTTCACCGTGCCGGCCACCGCGATCGCCTTGCCCATCAGCAACAGCTTTTCGGTGATGGTGGTTTTACCGGCATCGGGGTGGGAAATAATGGCGAAAGTGCGGCGTTTCGCGACTTCGGCGGCCTGGTGGGTCATGGGAAATCGCCTGGCAGGTGAGTCAAAAAAGGGCGGCGAGTATAGCGCAAACCCGGGGTGACGGACCACCGTTCACCCCATTGGGGGTGGCTAATTGCTGCCAAGTATGGAACCTTTTAAAAGGTAGAGACGTCCACTCCCCTGCTATCGCACTCGTAACAGGGGCTGAAAAATCAGCAAGTTAGCCTGACGAGGCTGCGCTCATGGCTCGACCGCATACCGCGTTGCCGGTAGGGGCGAGCTGCTATTCGCGACCACATTCGCCGACAGCCAGGAATGGCATTGCCGCTCGGAAATGTGTTCGCCGACAAAAGAAAAAAGGAGTCCGCCTGTGGCTATTCGCTATGGCAAAGGGCTGATAGGAGGAGCGGTTGTCGTCGCTCTCCTGGCCCTGCTGGTCCACTGGATCGGCATCAACACGATCGAACTGTACCGCGACGATTTGTTGTTTTACCTGCAAGCTCACTTGATCCTCGTCCTTGTTTCGATGCTGGCCGCCCTGATCGTAGGGATTCCCGCCGGTATCCTGCTGAGCCGACCCAACATGGTCGGGCGCGCAGAACGCTTCATGCAGATCTTCAACATCGGCAATACCGTCCCTCCCCTGGCCGTACTGGCCATCGCCCTCGGTGTCCTTGGCATCGGCAGCGGCCCCGCGATCTTCGCGCTGTTCCTCGCCTCGTTGCTGCCCATCGTGCGCAACACCTATGAAGGCCTGAAAAACGTTCAAGGTTCCCTGAAAGAAGCCGCCGTCGGCATCGGCATGACGCCGCGCCAGGTGCTGTTTCGCGTGGAATTGCCCAACGCCGTGCCGATCATCATCGGTGGTGTACGCGTGGCCCTGGCGATCAACGTCGGTACCGCGCCCCTGGCGTTCCTGATTGGCGCCAACAGCCTGGGCAGCCTGATCTTCCCCGGCATCGCCCTGAACAATCAGCCGCAACTGCTGCTCGGCGCCGCATGCACCGCGCTGCTGGCCTTGCTGCTCGACGGTCTGGTGACCATGGCCAGCCGCCTTTGGCTGGAACGCGGGTTGCGTCCGTCTTAAGGCTTTGGCCCCGTCTTGGGCCTGAAACAGGAATTCACATGAAAAAACTGACATTGATATTGAGCTGCGTCCTGCTGTTCGCAGGGTTTGCGCAAGCCGCTGAAAAACCGGTCATCCGCATCGGTGCCCGGGTGTTCACTGAACAGACCCTGCTCGCCGAAATCACCTCCCAGTACCTGCGCACCAAGGGCTACGACACCCGTGTGACCGGCGGCCTGGGCAGCAACCTGGCACGCAGTGCCCAGGAAAGCGGGCAACTGGACCTGATCTGGGAATACACCGGCGTGTCGCTGGTGGCCTACAACCACGTCGACGAGAAGCTCGACAGCGAACAGTCCTACGCCCGAGTGAAAGAACTCGACGCGAAAAAAGGCCTGGTCTGGCTCTCTCCGTCGAAATTCAGCAACACCTACGCCCTGGCCCTGCCAGAGAACGTGGCCAAGGAATTCCCGCAGATCAACAGCATCAGCGACCTGACCGCGGCACTGGCCGAGAAAACCAAGGAAAACCGCCTGGTGGCCCTGGACACCGAGTTCGCCAACCGTTCCGACGGCATGGCCGGCATGGTCAAGCTGTACGACATGAACCTGACCCGCAAGAACACCCGGCAGATGGACGCCGGCCTGGTGTACACCGCGCTGCGTAATGGCCAGGTGTTTGGCGGCTTGGTCTACACCACCGACGGTCGCCTGAACGCCTTCAAATTGAAGCTGCTGGAAGACGACAAGCACTACTTCCCGGACTACACCGCCGCGCCGGTGGTGCGTCAGGTTTACCTCGATGCCCATCCGCAACTGGCCGCTGATCTCAAGCCACTGGCTGCGCTGTTCGACGACGAAACCATGCGCCAGCTGAACGCGCGGGTCGACGTCGACCACGAAAGCCCGTCCGCCGTGGCCGCAGATTTCCTGCGCCAGCATCCGATCAACTAAGAGGAGAAGACATGGAATTCCTGAACGCCTTTTCCCATCTTGATTGGGCCCAAGTCCTGCACCTGACCTGGCAGCACATCACCCTGGTCGGCATTGCAGTGATCCTCGCAATCGTCGTAGGCGTGCCCCTGGGTGTGCTGATGACCCGCTTCCCGACGCTCGCCGGCCCATTGCAAGCCAGTGCCACGGTGTTGCTGACCGTGCCGTCGATTGCCTTGTTCGGCCTGCTGCTGCCGTTCTACTCCAAATTCGGCCAGGGCCTGGGGCCGATGCCGGCGATCACCGCCGTGTTCCTCTATTCCCTGCTGCCCATCATGCGTAACACCTACCTCGCCCTCACCGGCGTTGAGCCAGGCATTCGCGAGGCCGCCAAAGGCATCGGCATGACCTTCGGCCAGCGCTTGCGCATGGTCGAGCTGCCGATTGCCGTACCGGTGATCCTCGCCGGTGTGCGCACCGCCGTCGTCATGAACATTGGTGTGATGACCATCGCCGCCACCATCGGCGCCGGTGGCCTGGGTGTACTTATTCTGGCTTCCATCAGCCGCAGCGACATGTCGATGCTGATCGTTGGCGCCGTGCTGGTCAGTCTCCTGGCCATCTTCGCCGACCTGCTTCTGCAATGGCTGCAACGCACGCTGACTCCAAAAGGACTGCTCAAATGATCGAACTTCAAAACCTGACCAAGACCTTCCAAAGCAACGGCAAGACCATCACCGCCGTTGATTCCGTAAGCCTGACCGTCAACGAAGGCGAAATTTGCGTATTCCTCGGCCCCTCGGGCTGCGGCAAGAGCACCACGCTGAAGATGATCAACCGCCTGATCAAGCCGACCTCCGGCAAGATCCTGATCAACGGCGAGGACACCACCGACCTCGACGAAGTGACCCTGCGTCGCAACATCGGCTACGTGATCCAGCAGATCGGTCTGTTCCCGAACATGACCATCGAAGAGAACATCGTGGTGGTGCCCAAGCTGCTGGGCTGGGACAAGCAGAAATGCCACGACCGCGCCCGCGAGTTGATGAGCATGATCAAGCTCGAACCCAAGCAGTACCTGCATCGCTACCCGCGTGAGCTGTCCGGCGGCCAGCAACAGCGGATCGGCGTGATCCGCGCCCTGGCGGCGGATGCACCGTTGCTGCTGATGGATGAGCCGTTCGGCGCGGTCGACCCGATCAACCGCGAGATGATCCAGAACGAGTTTTTCGAGATGCAGCGCGCGCTGAACAAGACCGTGATCATGGTCAGCCACGACATCGACGAAGCCATCAAGCTGGGTGACAAGATCGCGATCTTCCGCGCCGGCAAGCTGCTGCAGATCGACCACCCGGACACCCTGCTGGCCCACCCTGCCGACGAATTCGTCAGCAACTTCGTTGGCCAGGACAGCACCCTCAAGCGCCTGCTGCTGGTGAAGGCTGAAGATGCGGCGGACAACGCGCCGTCGGTCAGCCCGGAAACCCCGGTGGCGGATGCCCTGGAGCAGATGGATGAGCTGGACCGTCGCTACGTGGTGGTCACCGATGCCGAGAACAAGGCGCTGGGTTATGTGCGACGTCGCGACCTGCATCGTCAGACCGGTACCTGCGGCCAATACCTGCGGGAATTCAACGCCACGGCGGCGTACGACGAGCATTTGCGCATCCTGTTGTCGCGCATGTACGAGTTCAACCGCTCGTGGTTGCCGGTGATGGATGCGGAGCGGGTGTTCCTGGGGGAAGTCACCCAGGAGTCGATTGCCGAGTATCTGAGTTCCGGTAAGTCCCGTGGGGGCAAGACCAGCATTGTGTCGCCTGCCGAGACAGCACTGGCCTGACCTGACACACAGCGGTCAAAATGTGGGAGCGGGCTTGCTCGCGAAGGCGGAGTGTCAGTCACCGGATGCATTGGCTGATACACCGCATTCGCGAGCAAGCCCGCTCCCACATTGGATCTTCACTGTACCCGCAACACCTCAAATTGCCCCTACCGGGGAACATCAATCCGTCATACCGGTCGGTTACATAAGTAGCTGCACACGGCCGCACGACGAACGCGTGCAAAAACGCGACATTTTTAGTTGATCTATAGCCCCTCACGTCCTAAAGTTCGCGCCGAACGTCCATGCTGGAAACGATCCATCCGGCTCAAGTACTGACGACGAGACAGCAAGGCCAAGGGAAGCGGTTGATCCCATGGCCTTTTTGCTTTCGGCGACATGCCTTGGGAAGTAGGCGAACCAAAGTGGGGATACGGAGGACGTTCATTTGCACCCATTGATCAATCTAGTTTGCCAGTAGGAGTTCCCAGCATGTCGATCCAGGTCGAAGACTATTTCGCGCGCGCCACTTTTGACAAAATGAAGGCGTTCGCCGACACCCAGGAAACCCCGTTCGTGGTGATCGACACCGCGATGATCAGCCAGGCCTACGATGACCTGCGCGCCGGTTTCGAATTCGCCAAGGTGTATTACGCCGTCAAGGCCAACCCGGCCGTCGAGATCATCGACCTGCTCAAGGACAAGGGTTCGAGCTTCGACATCGCGTCGATCTACGAGCTGGACAAGGTCATGGACCGCGGCGTCAGCCCCGACCGTATCAGCTACGGCAACACCATCAAGAAATCCAAGGACATCCGCTACTTCTACGAGAAGGGCGTGCGGCTGTTCTCCACCGACTCCGAAGCCGACCTGCGCAACATCGCCAAGGCCGCCCCGGGTTCGAAAGTGTATGTGCGTATCCTCACCGAAGGCTCGACCACGGCCGACTGGCCGCTGTCGCGCAAATTCGGCTGCCAGACCGACATGGCCATGGACCTGCTGATTCTCGCTCGCGACCTGGGCCTGGTGCCTTACGGCATCTCCTTCCACGTCGGCTCGCAACAGCGTGACATCAGTGTGTGGGACGCGGCGATCGCCAAGGTCAAAGTGATCTTCGAGCGCCTGAAGGAAGAAGACGGCATCCACCTGAAGCTGATCAACATGGGCGGCGGCTTCCCGGCCAACTACATCACCCGCACCAACAGCCTGGAAACCTACGCCGAGGAAATCATCCGCTTCCTCAAGGAAGACTTCGGTGACGATCTGCCGGAAATCATCCTGGAGCCGGGCCGTTCGTTGATCGCCAACGCCGGGATCCTGGTCAGCGAAGTGGTACTGGTTGCGCGTAAATCCCGCACCGCCGTCGAGCGTTGGGTCTACACCGACGTCGGCAAATTCTCCGGCCTGATCGAAACCATGGACGAAGCCATCAAGTTCCCGATCTGGACCGAGAAGAAAGGCGAGATGGAAGAAGTGGTCATCGCCGGCCCGACCTGCGACAGCGCCGACATCATGTACGAGAACTACAAGTACGGCCTGCCGCTGAACCTGGCGATTGGTGACCGGATGTACTGGTTGTCCACCGGTGCGTACACCACCAGCTACAGCGCAGTTGAATTCAATGGCTTCCCGCCGTTGAAATCGTTCTACCTGTAAACGCACGCCCTGATCGTTCCCACGCTCTGCGTGGGAACGCATCCGGTGACGCTCTGCGTCACGCCGTTAGAGCGGACGCAGGGCGTCCAGGGCGGCATTTCCACGCAGAGGGTGGGAACGATCAAGTTCAATCGCATGCTCTTGATAGATCTCGGCCATTGCCCGTATCTGCGGCTCATTGGCGGCACACAACGCCTTGTGCGCCACCCGCAAGAACTTCAAATTCCCGCCCGCCAGTGCCTTGTGCAACCATTCCAGTGCCGTTTCTATCTCGCCCCGGTCCGCCAACACCGCCGCATAACTGAACTGCCCGCGAAAATCCCCGCCTTCTGCTGACTGGCGATACCACGCCACCGCCGCCTCCAGATCCCTCGGGCAGTACTGCCCTTCTTCCAGATAACGCCCCACCAGGTTCATCGACTTGGCATGGCCCAGTTCCGCCGCCTGTCGATAACACGCCAGCGCCTGGGCTTGATCCTCGGCAACCCCGCGCCCGGTCGCCAGCAGGTTGGCGTAGTTGTACAAACCCCAATCCAGCCCGGCCTCGGCCGCCCGACGATATTCCCGGGCCGCCGCCACGGCATCCGCCTCGCAACCCCAGCCATGCTCCAGGCAACGCCCGAGCATATTGCGCGCCATCAAATGCCCGCCCTGGGCGGCAATGCGGAACCAGCGCATCGCCAGTGCTTCATCGCGCTCGATGCCGCGCCCTTCCAGCAGGATTTGTCCGAGCAGCGCCTGGGCATCCACCACGCCCTCTTTCGCGGCGATCAAAATCGCCTGGGCGGCGCGCACCGGGGAGTCGTCGAGCATGCTCTGCAATTGCTCAACGTTGAGTACTTCTTCACGGCGCAATAAAAAGCCCACGGTCAGACCTCAACCCAGCGGCGCAGCAGGTTGTGATAGGTGCCGGTGAGCTGGATCAGCGCGGGGTGGTCGGGCACGTCGCGGCTCAGTTGCTGGATCGCCCCGTCCATCTCGAACAGCAAGGTGCGCTGGCTGTCCTCGCGCACCAGGCTTTGGGTCCAGAAAAACGAGGCGTAGCGCGCGCCGCGGGTCACGGCGTTGACCTTGTGCAGGCTGGAGCCGGGGTACAGCACCATGTCGCCCGCCGGTAACTTGACCCGCTGCAGGCCGAAGGTGTCCTGGATTTCCAGCTCGCCGCCGTCGTAGTCGTCGGGGTCGCTGAAAAATACGGTGGAGGAAAGGTCAGTGCGCACCCGCTCGTGGCTGCCCTTGGACTGGCGCACGGCGTTGTCGATATGGAAGTCGAAACTGCCGCCGGCGGTGTAACAGTTGACCAATGGCGGGAAGACCTTGTGCGGTAACGCCGCTGACATGAACAGCGGATTTTTCCACAGTCGATCGAGGATCGCCGCGCCGATTTCCTTTGCCAGCGGGTGGCCTTCCGGCAGTTGCAGGTTGTGTTTGGCCTTGGCCGATTGGTGCCCGGCAGTGATTTTGCCGTCGGCCCACTCGGTGTGCGCCAGGGCTTCGCGGATGCGCAGCACTTCCTCGCGAGAGAACAGGCCGGGAATGTGCAGCAACATGGAGGCATTACCTGAAAACAGTGAGACGCCAATGGTAGTGATTCTTATTGACTGTGTACAACCCTACTCCCGCCCAAAGGACGAACGAGATCGTCAAAACCGTAAGCAAAAAGTGTAAAGAACGTAAATTCAGTGCGAATAGTAATGTATCGCAATTGATATGAAGTCTTGTTCTCCCTATATTCCGCGGCCTCACCTCCTTGGGGAAAGGACACACTCATGCCGCGCACTTCGATAAAAACACCTGCCAGTTCACCACGTTTGCTGGCCTCGGCCATCGGCGTTGCCATCAGCGCCAGCGCTGCCGCCCAAATGGCGCAAGCTGCTGAAGACACCGAGCAGAAAGGCGAGCGCAACAGCATTTCCCTGGGAGCCACCAGCATCACCGGCCAGGAACAGGACAGCACGTCCTACCAGGTCGAAAAAGCCTCCTCGCAGAAGTACACCGCGCCGCTGGTAGATACTCCGCGCTCGGTCACCGTGGTGCCGCAGCAAGTGCTCAAGGACACCGCCGCCACCTCGTTGCAGGACGCCTTGCGCACCGTGCCGGGGATTACCTTCGGCGCCGGTGAAGGCGGCAACCCGCAGGGCGACCGTCCGTTCATTCGCGGCTTCGACGCCCAGGGCGATACCTACCTCGACGGCGTGCGCGACACGGGCGGCCAGAGCCGCGAGATCTTCGACATCGAATCCATCGAAGTCAGCAAAGGCCCCAACTCGTCATTCGGCGGCCGCGGCTCGGCCGGCGGCAGCCTCAACCTGGTGAGCAAGACGCCACAGGCGCGGGACTTCACCAACGGTGGCTTCACCTACGGCTCCGACCAGACCCGCCGCTATGTGCTCGACGTCAACCGTCAGTTCCTCGACAGCGCGGCCTTCCGCCTGAACCTGATGAGCCACGAACAGAACGTCGCCGGGCGTGATGCCGTCAACTACGACCGCTGGGGCGTGGCGCCGTCGCTGACCTTCGGCCTGGGCACTCCGACCCGCGTCAACTTCAGCTACTACCACATGGAAAGCAACGACCTGCCGGATTCGGGCATTCCGTATGGCTACAGCAACAGCGGCGCAAGAGCCGCCCACGTGCATGACAAGCCAACCGACGGCGGCGACAGCAACAACTTCTACGGCCTCAAGGATCGCGACTTCCGCAAGACCCGCGCCGACATCAGCACGTTCTCCATCGAGCACGACCTGAACGACAACATGACGCTGAAAAACACCCTGCGCCACGGCAACACCGGCCAGGACTATATCGTCACCCAACCCGACGACAGCCAGCACAACGTCAACCAGTTCGGCACCGTGTGGCGCCGCGCGAACACCCGCGTGTCCACCACCGAGACCACCACCAACCAGACCGATCTGTTTGGCAGCTTCCAGGCGCTGGGCTTCAAGAACACCTACTCCACCGGGCTGGAATTCACCGGCGAAGAAACCCGCTACAGCGGCTACACCGTCAGCCCGAACAGCAACCCCGGTTGCCCGGCGCCCGGCAAAGGCGGCCAGTGCACCTCGCTGGGCAACCCGAACCCGGACGATGCCTGGACCGGCAGCATTGCGCGCAACTACAACGGCACCAACACCAAGGCCACCAGCCGTGCCGCCTATGTGTTCGACACCATCGAGCTGGACCCGAAATGGCTGCTGAACGTCGGCCTGCGCTACGACACCTTCGACACCGTGGCCAACACCAATGCGGTGCCGACCGCCACCGTCAAGGCCCGCAGCAAGATCAAGAACGACAGCCAGTTCTTCAACTGGCAGGCGGGCCTGGTCTGGAAGCCGGTTGAAAACGGCAGCATCTATGCCTCCTACGCCACCTCAGCCTCACCGGCCGGCGGCCTGGTAGGTGAAGGCGCCGACGGCAACCCGCTGTCTGCCGGCGCCGCCACCAGCGACCTGAAACCGGAAGAGACCGTCAACTACGAGCTGGGCACCAAGTGGGACATGTTCCACGACCGCCTGTCCCTGACCGCCGCGGTGTTCCGCACCGAGAAGAAAAACACGCGAATCCTGGTGGACGCGCTGACCTATGAAAACGGTGGCGAATCACGCGTCGACGGCCTGGAGCTTTCCGCCAGCGGCAAGCTGACCGATCAATGGCAAGTGTTCGCCGGCTACAGCTACCTGAAAAGCGAACTGGTGGACCCGGGCCTGAACGGTCGTAACGGTGTCGTCAGTGCCGGCTCGAACAAAGGCAACCAGATGCCCAACACGCCGAAGAACACCTTCAGCCTGTGGACGACGTATGACGTGACACCGAAGCTCACCATCGGCGGCGGCGCGTTCTATGTCGACGAGGTCTACGGCGATGCGGGCAACACCGTCTACGTGCCGTCCTACACCCGCTACGACGCCATGGCCAGCTACAAGCTGACCAAGAACGTCGACCTGCAGTTGAACGTGCAGAACCTTACCGACAAGACCTACTACGACAAGGCCTATGCCTCGCATTTTGCCAACCAGGCGGCCGGTCGTACGGCCCTGCTGACCACCAGTTTCCATTTCTAAACCGATACAAATGACTGCACGAAACCCCACGCATCGGATGCGTGGGGTTTTTGCGTGTAAAAAAGAATCTTTCTCGACAACTCGCGGCATAATGCGCGCCGTGAACACCTAACCTGATGACGAGGCCGTACGACGTGTTGAAGAAAACCCTGTTCCAGTTGCATTGGTTCTTCGGCATTACCGCCGGGCTGGTGTTGGCCTTGATGGGGATCACCGGCGCAACGGTGTCGTTCCAGGATGAACTCATCGAGTTGCTGAACCCGACGGTGTTGACGGTGGAAAAGCGTCCGGCCGGGGTACTGCCGCCCGCTGAACTGGTGCACCTGCTGGAAGCCCGTGAAGGCAAAGTCGTGTCGATGCTCACGGTGCAGCCCGACAGCACCAACGCAGCCAAGGTCTGGTTCACCCCACCGCCCGGTGAACGCCGCGGGCAGATGCGCTACTTCGACCCGTACACCGGCGATTACCTGGGCGATGCCGTCGGCCAGGACTTCTTCGGCTTCGTGCTGCAACTGCACCGTTTCCTCGCCATCGGCGACACCGGCCGGCAAATCACCGGCGCCTGCACGCTGATCCTGGTGTTCTTCTGCCTTTCGGGCCTGTACCTGCGCTGGCCGCGCCAGGTGGCAAGCTGGCGTGCATGGCTGGCGGTGGACTGGCGCAAGAAAGGCCGCAGTTTCAACTGGGACCTGCACTCGGTATTCGGCACTTGGTGCCTGCTGTTCTATCTTCTGGCGGCACTGACCGGACTGTTCTGGTCCTACGAGTGGTACAGCAACGGCATGACCAGACTGCTGTCCGACGCGCCGCAGAACGAACGCGTACGCAAGCGCGGCCCGGCCCCCGAAGGGCCTGCGCCGGTGGCCAATTACGCCGCGATCTGGAGCAGCATCTACAGCAACGCCGGCCCCGGCTTGAGCGGCTACAACATCCGCATGCCCGCGGTCGCCGGCCAACCCGCCACCGTCTACTACCTGCTGAAGACCTCGCCCCACGATCGCGCGCTGAACCAGATCAACCTCGACCCGGCCACCGGCGAAGTCAAATCCCATGACACCTACGCCGGCAAAAGCTTCAAGGCGCAGATCCTGACCAGTATCTATGCGCTGCACACCGGCAGCTACTTCGGCCTGCCCGGCCGGATCATCCTGACGTTCAGCGCGCTGCTGATGCCGCTGTTCTTCATCACCGGCTGGCTGCTGTACCTGGACCGCCGCCGCAAGAAACGCCAGGTGCGCGATGCCCGCAAAGGCCTGACCGGCAACCACAGCGACGCGCCGGCCTGGCTGATCGGCTTTGCCAGCCAGAGCGGCTTTGCCGAGCAACTGGCCTGGCAGACCGCCGGGCAGTTGCAGGCCGCCGGCGTGCCAGTGAACGTGCAGTCGCTGGGCAGCGTCAGCGAAGAGGATTTGCGCCAATCGAGCCATGCGCTGTTCGTGGTCAGCACCTTCGGCGACGGCGAGGCACCGGACAGCGCCCGCGGTTTCGAGCGCAGCGTGCTCGGCCAGGACCTGTCCCTCAAGGGCCTGAACTACTCGGTGTTGGCCCTGGGTGATCGCCAGTACCAACACTTCTGCGGCTTCGCACGGCGCCTGCATTTCTGGCTGACCAACCAGGGCGGCAACCCGCTGTTCGCCCCGGTGGAAGTCGACAGCGGCGACACCGATGCGTTGCTGCACTGGCAACAACAACTGGGCCAACTGACCGGCCATGCACCCGCTGCGGCATGGGCCAGCGCGACCTATGAAAACTGGACCCTGAAGCAACGCACCCTGCTCAACCCGCACAGCAGTGGCTCCGGCGTCTATTTGCTCGGGCTCACCCCGCCAGCCCCCCGAGACTGGCTGGCCGGCGACCTGGTGGAAGTGCTGCCACGCAATTGCCCATGGGCCATCGAACACTTCCTGGAAGGCCTGGGACTGGCCGGCAGCGAAGGTGTGGTAGTCGACGGCCTTGCACACACCCTCGACCAGGCCCTGGCCGGCCGCCAACTGCCGGACAATCGCGCACACCTGGTGGGCCTGCATGCCCAGGCGCTGGTCAATGCACTGGTGCCGCTGGGCATGCGCGAATACTCCATCGCCTCGATTGCCAGCGACGGTGTGCTGGAGCTGATCGTGCGCCAGGAGCGTCACCCCGATGGCAGCGTGGGCGTGGGTTCCGGCTGGTTGACCGAACATGCACCGCTGGGTTCGACCATCAGCCTGCGAGTGCGGCGCAACAGTGGTTTCCATCTGCCGACCGAGCCGCTCCCGATGATCCTGCTGGGCAACGGCACCGGCCTTGCCGGGTTGCGCAGCCTGCTCAAGGCGCGGGTTGCCGACGGCCAGCAGCGCAACTGGCTGCTGTTTGGCGAACGCAATATCGCCCATGACTACCACTGCCAGGACGAGCTGCAAGGCTGGCTGGCCAGCGGTGACCTGGCGCTACTGGACCTGGCCTTTTCCCGGGATCAGGCAGAGAAAATCTACGTGCAGGATCGCCTGCGTGAGTCGGCGGATGTGCTGCGTAAATGGGTGGCGGATGGCGCCGCGATTTACGTCTGCGGCAGTTTGCAGGGGATGGCGGCGGGTGTGGATCAGGTGCTGCATGAGGTGCTGGGCAGCGAAGCCGTCGAACGCTTGATCGAGCAGGGCCGCTACCGCCGGGATGTTTACTGACCCCCTGAAGATACACCGATCAAAATGTGGGAGCGGGCTTGCTCGCGAAGGCAGTGGATCAGTCCATACATCTGTTGACTGACACACCGCCTTCGCGAGCAAGCCCGCTCCCACATTGGATCTTCTTCAGTAGGTAGATTGCATTGCAATCACACTGGCGCCAGCTTCTGCTCAAACACCGAAACCCCATCCAGGTCCCGCAAAATCACCGTCAGCTCCGCCGTCTGCCCGTCAATCTGCACCTCGCCAAAAAACTGGAACCCGGCAAACGGCGAGCTGTTCTGCACCGTCGGCGCCTTCTCGAACACCACTTCCGGGCCAAAGGTTTTATCCAGCGGATTAGGCCCGAAACTCCCGGCATTCAACGGCCCGGCGACAAACTCCCAGAACGGCTCAAAATCCTGAAACGCCGCCCGATCCGGATGGTAATGATGGGCCGCGCAGTAATGCACATCCGCCGTCAGCCACACGTGATTACGCACCTGCTGCGCCCGCAGAAACGCGAGCAGTTCAGCAATTTCCAACTCGCGCCCCTGGGCCGGGCCCGGGTCGCCGTTGGCGATCGCTTCCCAACGCGGCACGCCGGGGCTGACCTCACCGTCGGGCACGCCCAGGCCAATGGGCATGTCGGCGGCGATGACTTTCCACTGCGCCTGGGAGGCCTTCAATTCGCGCTTCAGCCAGTCCAGTTGCTCACGCCCAAGGAACGGTTTTTCACCGCCAAGGTTGTCATCGTTCGGCCCGCGATAGCTGCGCATGTCCAGCACAAACACATCCAGCAACGGGCCGTAGCTGAGCTTGCGATAAATCCGCCCGCCCTGGTCGGCGCTTTGCCGGCGCATCGGTGAATATTCCAGCCAGGCCTGGCGCGCACGGCCTACCAGGGTATTGATGTCGCGAGTCTTGTAGCGTTCATCCAGTTGCTTGCTCGGCGACCAGTTGTTGATCACCTCGTGGTCGTCCCACTGCCAGATCTGCGGCACTTCGGCGTTGAAGCGACGTACGTTCTCGTCCATCAGGTTGTAGCGGTAGTTGCCCCGGTATTCATTCAGGGTTTCAGCGACTTTGCTTTTGGCTTCGGTGGTGATGTTGCGCCAGATGCGTCCGTCCTCGGTGGTCAGTTGCGCGGGCACCGGGCCGTCGGCGTAGATGGTGTCGCCGCTGTGAATGAAGAAGTCCGGCAGACGCAGGCGCATGGCTTCGTAGATGCGCATGCCGCCGATGTCCGGGTTGATGCCGAAGCCCTGGCCGACGGTGTCGCCGCTCCACACAAAGCGGATATCCCGGCGCTGCTGCGGCACGCTGCGCAGGTGACCGAACCAGGGCTCGCTGGCCACGCCGGTCTGGGCATCTTCAAAGTGCACACGGTAGAAAATCGCCTGGTCGACGGGCAGGCCGGTGAGTTCGACACGGGCGGTGAAATCGGTGCGGCTGTCGGCCAGGGGCGAGACGAATTTGCGCGGGTTGCTGAATACGCTACGGGTGTCCCACTCCACTACCATCCGGGCCGGGCGGTCGCTGCGGCTCCAGATCATCGCGCGGTCGCCCAGCAGGTCGCCGGACTGCACGCCGTCGGTGAGTTGCGGGCGATCCTTGACCGAGGCGATCACCGCAGGCGCGAGGCCCGGCAGCAACAGGCCGGCGCCGACGGCTTGCATCACGCGGCGGCGGCCGAGATTGAAGTGGCTCATGCGGGTTCCCTCTCGAGCAGCAAAAGGGAAACTTAAGCATGACGGGATGAACGAGTTATGACACCGGCCTTATTGCTCACGGAGGTCAAATGTGGGAGCTGGCTTGCCTGCGATAGCCTCATCTCGGTTGCGCTGACACACCGAGGTGCCTGCATCGCAGGCAAGCCAGCTCCTACATGAACCGCGTTATGCCTGGGCGGGTGCGACAGAAAGTTCTACGGTCTCAGGGCGCTTGAGGAATGCATACACCACGGCAGTCAACAAACTGCCCGCCACGATCGCCAGCAGGTACAGCAGCGCATGGTTGATCGCATTCGGGATCAGCATCACAAACAATCCACCATGGGGCGCCATCAGCTTGCAGCCGAAATACATCGACAGCGCACCGGTCAGCGCACCGCCGGCGATGCTTGCCGGGATTACCCGCAGCGGGTCCTTGGCAGCAAACGGAATCGCGCCTTCAGAGATAAAGCACATGCCGAGGATCAGCGCGGCCTTGCCGGCTTCACGCTCGGTCTGGGCGAACTTGCGCCGCGCCAGGAAGGTGGCGATGCCCATGCCAATCGGCGGCACCATGCCGGCAGCCATGGTCGCGGCCATGGGTGCACCGCTTTGCGCTGCCAGCAGGCCGACGGAAAACGCGTAGGCTGCCTTGTTGATCGGGCCACCGAGATCGACGCACATCATGCCGCCCAGCAAGATGCCCAGCAGCACGGCGTTGGTGGTGCCCATGGTGCTGAGAAAATCCGTGAGGCCGGTGAGCATCTTCGCCACCGGCGGCCCTACCAGGTAAATCATCGCCAGGCCGGTGAACAGACTCGCCAGCAACGGGATGATCAGGATCGGCTTGAGGGCTTCCAGGCTCTGGGGCAAACGGATCGCGCGGCTGATGAATTTGACGCAGTAGCCGGCGAGAAAGCCGGCGAAGATCCCGCCGATAAACCCCGCGCCCAAGGTGCTGGCCAGCAGGCCACCGATCATGCCGGGGGCCAATCCAGGACGGTCGGCAATCGAGTAGGCGATGTAACCCGCCAGCAGCGGCACCATCAGCATGAACGCCTGGTCGCCGACGGTTTTCAGCGCTGCGGCAAGAGTGCCTTTTTCTTCAAAGGCATGAATGCCGAACACGAATGACAGGGCGATCAGCAGACCGCCCGCCACCACCATCGGCAGCATGAACGACACGCCGGTGAGCAAGTGTTTGTAGACACCGGTCTTCTCCGGTTTGGCAGCGGCACCACTGGCAGCGGATTCCTGCTTGCCTTCGGCCAGCGCCTTGTTGAGGGTCGCCTCGGATTGCTTGAGCGCGATCCCGGTGCCGCAGCGATAGATTTTCTTGCCGGCAAAGCGCTCGGTGGCGACTTCGATGTCGGCGGCGAGCAGCACCACGTCGGCGTCACGAATCGCCTCGGGACTCAGCGGCGTGCGGGCGCCCACGGAGCCCTGGGTTTCCACCTGCAAGTCATACCCGAGGCGCTTGGCGGTTTGCTGCAACGCTTCGGCAGCCATGAAGGTGTGGGCGACGCCGGTCGGGCACGCGGTGATCGCGACGATACGCGGCGTGCTTTTCGCCGGTGCCGCGTCAGCTACCTGCACCTGGGCCTCCTCGGCTCCGCGACGCAACACCGCGTCCACATCCTGCAACGCCTGGGCTGGCGTGCTGCGGAATACGCGTTTGCCGACAAAACGCTGCATGTCCACCGGCGTGCTGCTGACCAGCAATACCCACTCGGCGGCTTCAAGGGTGGCCGCCGACAATTGGCGTTCCGGATGCTGCACGTCGACCACTTCGACGCTGGTGCTCCAGCCCTGGCGTTGCGCGGCGGCATCCAGCAAGCGGGCGCACAGCACACTGGTGACCATGCCGTTCGGGCAGGCAGTAACAATGGCTAACTTCATGACCAACCCTCTTATTGTTCTGTCAGCGGCCGCACGTGGACGCCGCTCTGCAAAGTCTCAAGCTGCGCTTCGTCGGTGATGCCAAAGCCGATCTGCGTGACCGCCATCGCGGCAATGGCGGTGGCGCGGCGCAGGGTCTGCTCCGGCGTGTCGCCACTGAGCAAACCGTGAAGCATCCCGGCCAGCAGCGAGTCGCCGGCGCCTACGGTACTGGCCACGGTTACCTTGGGCGGGGTGGCGTGCAGCGCGGTATCCGGGCTGTACCAGCTCACACCCGCGGCACCGTCGGAGACCACCACATGCTCCACACCTTGCCGATGCAGTTGGCGGATGGCATCTGTGGAATGACCAAGGGCATCGGCCAGTTCTTCGGTATTGGGTTTGACCAACCACGGGCCGGCGTTCAATCCGGCGCGCAGCGCTTCGCCGCTGGTGTCCAGGGCGACTTTCAAGCCGAGGTTTTTCAGTTGCTGCAGCAGGCCCTGGAACCACTGAGGGGTGATGCCGCGTGGCAGGCTGCCGGCCACGACGACGGCGTCGTAGCCGGGAGCAATCCGCGCCAGTTGCTCAAGCAGTGCGTGTTGCGCCTGCTCGCTGACCAACGGGCCCGGCGCATTGACATCCGTGACCCGCCCATCCTGCTCGGCGATCTTGATATTGCTGCGGGTTTCTCCCGGCACCCGAATAAACGCATCGGTAAAACCACGACGGGCAATCAGCATCTCGAATGCCTGGGGATTGTCCTCTCCAAGAAAGCCGCCCACGGTCACCTGATGACCAAGGTCCGCCAGCACCTGCGCGACGTTCACGCCCTTGCCGGCAGCGTGGGTGATCATCGCTTCGCTGCGATTGACCTCGCCCGGTTCCAGGCGCGCCAGGCGCACCGTCAGGTCCAATGCCGGGTTCAGCGTCAGGCTTAAAATCCTTGCCATTTACACGGCCTCCACAAGCGCACGCACTTCGGCGGGAGAACCCACCGCCAGGGCTTTTTGTGCCAGGCCCTGGGCCTCGCTCAGACTGAATTCACGCACCCGTGCCTTGACCTCGGGGATGCTGCGCGCAGACACGCTCAGCTCATCCACCCCCAGGCCGACCAGCACCGGAACCGCCAACGGGTCGGCTGCCAACTCGCCGCAAACGCCGACCCATTTACCATGGGCATGGGCGGCGCGCACGGTGATGTCGATCAGTTGCAACACGGCCGGATGCAGGCCGTCAGCCTGGGCCGACAGCGTCGGGTGGCCACGGTCGATGGCCAGGGTGTACTGGGTCAGGTCGTTGGTGCCGACGCTGAAGAAGTCCACTTCCTTGGCCAGTACCGGCGCCAGCAACGCGGCCGACGGCACTTCGATCATGATCCCCAGTTGCAGGTCGGCCACCGGGATTTCCAGGCGCAGGCGCTCGGTCATGGTCCGAGCCTGTCGCCACTCGTCAACACTGCCAACCATGGGGAACATGATGCGCAGTGGACGGTTGTCTGCCGAACGCAACAGCGCGCGCAATTGCGCTTCCATGATCTGCGGGCGTTGCAGGGTCAGGCGAATGCCGCGCACGCCGAGGAAGGGGTTTTCTTCCTTGGCGATCGGCCAGTACGGCAGCGGTTTGTCGCCGCCCACATCAAGGGTGCGCACCACCAGCGGCCGGCCGCCGAGGCCGTCGAGCACGCGGCGGTATTCGGCTTCCTGGGTGGCTTCGTCGGGCGCTTGTTTGTGGGCCATGAAAATCAGTTCGGTGCGCAGCAGGCCGATACCTTCGGCGCCCTGCTCCACCGCGCCGGCAACCCCGGCGCTTTCGCCGATATTGGCGAACACTTCGACGGCATGGCCATCGCGGGTCAGGGCCGGTTCATGGCGTTGCGCGGCGGCGGCTTTCAAGCGTTGTTCGCGGGTGTCGCGTTCGACGGTGGCGCGCTGCAAGGTGGCGGCGTCGGCGTCCACATGCAGGCGACCGCGCTGGCCATCCAGCAACAACGGCGTGCCCGAAGCCAACAGCAATACAGCAGGGCCTGCCCCCACCAGCGCGGGAATGCCCAAAGCACGGGCGACGATGGCGCTGTGGGCGGTGGCGCCGCCACGGGCAGTGAGGATGCCGGCGACACGCACCGGGTCCAGGCGCGCCACGTCCGAGGGACCCACTTCGTCCATCACCAGGATGTAGGGTTCGTCGGGCTCCTGGGCGGTTTCGACGCCGCACAGTTGCGCCAGCACGCGGCGGCCAATGTCACGCAGATCGGCGGCGCGCTCGGCAAGCAAGGCGTCCTGCAACGATTCCTGCTGTTTGGCGGCGGCTTCGATCACGCTCATCCACGCGGCTTCGGCGCTTTCGCCCTGCTTGAGGCGCGTCTCGACTTCGTCGGTCAGTTCCGGGTCGTCGAGCATCTCCTGGTGGGTGATGAAGATCTCGCGGATGGCCTTGGACTTGCTGCGCTCGATCAGGCCCTGGATGTCCCGACGCACGTCGGTCAATGCCGCGTGCAGGCGCTGGCGCTCGATCACCGGCGACTCGCCGCGCAGCGGGTATTCGAAAGGTTGCAGCACCTGGATATGCGCCGGGCCAATCGCAATGCCGGGGGCGGCGGCGATGGCCTGGATCAGGCTGCCGGACACTGGCGCGCTGATGACCGGTTCGATCTCGACCACGGCTTGTTGGGCGCTGACTGCCGGCAGCGGCTCGACTTCTTCGCCGAGGCCGTCTTCCACTGCCGCCAGCAAGGCGGGCAAGGCGTCACCGGCAATGGTTGGCTCGGCGACAAACTCCAGTACCTGGCCGCGACGCGCACCGAGGCTGAGCAACTTGCTCAGGCTTTTTACCGATACCGCGCCGACGTCTCCATCGACGATGCGCACACGGATTTCACCGGCAAAACTTTTCGCCAATTGCGCGAGGATCTTCGCCGGGCGCGCATGCAGCCCGTGGGCGTTGGCCAGGGCAATGCGCACGCTTGGCCAGTCGGCGGGCAGTTCACCGCCGAGCACTTCCAGTACGGCCCGGCTGCTGGTGGCGCGGCCGAGTTCCTGGCCACGGCCTTCGATCAGCAAGGCACACAGGCGTTCGAGCAAGGTCTGGTGGGCCTCGCCGAGGCTGGCCAGGCAGAACAGGCCGCTCAAGGGCTGGCCCAGGTAACGCATGGGTTTGTCCGGAGTGACAAAGGCCAGGCCGGGACGCTTCACCGTCTGCTCGCTGTGCAACCACCACAGGCCATCGCCCAGGGGCAGCGCGTCGACTTGTTGCAGCACGGCGGCAAAGCCATTGCTCACGCAATCGGCCTGGCGCAACAGGCGTGCGCCTCTCCACACCAGTTCTTCGAAATCATCAGCCGACACGCCCAGGCCAATCATCTGTGCGTCCAGCGCCAGCTCCTGCGGCGCACCTTGCAGCAGTTTCAGCAAGGCCTCGGCAGAACTGGCGCGACGCAGGGCCTGGCCCAGGTCGGTCTCGCCGAGGGCACGGGTCAGCAGTTGCAGCAGGCGCAGGTGTTCGTCGGATTTGGCGGCAATGCCGATCGCCAGGTAGACGATCTGGCCATCGCCCCAATCCACGCCGTCGGGAAATTGCAGCAGGCGCACGCCGGTGGCGAACACCTGGTCGCGTGTTTCGGGGGTGCCGTGGGGGATGGCGATACCCTGGCCGAGAAAGGTCGAGCCTTGGGCTTCACGCGCTTGCAAGCCACTGAGGTAACCCTCGGCGACCAGGCCATCGGCCACCAGTTTTTCAGCGAGCAGTTGCAAGGCAGCAGACTTATCCACAGCCGTCTGGCCCATGGATATCTGCTCGTGGGTGAGCTCAAGCATGCCGTTCTCCTAGTTAGTGCGGCGGGCGCACTAGGTATTATTTTGAATAAATCAGTGCAAAAGCGTTCGAATAAAATTGACTGAGTGGTCAGTTGGCAGGACCACACTCGTCGCGATAATCGTAAAAATACGCTTGCTGAAACGTTTAATCTAGAATTTATGGCAGATTACGCGTTAATTTCCCATGATTGAAGAGCCACTCGGCTGTTGAGTTGCGACAATGGTCGCCTGCAGTAATCGGTTACGATTGGACAAAATGTCGGGGCAAGCTCTAAAAAACAAGGAAATCCCGGTTTGAAACTCAGTGATATCGCGCGCATTGCCGGTGTGTCTGTGACCACCGCCAGCTACGTCATCAATGGCAAGGCCGAACAGCAACGGATCAGCACCGCAACCGTCGAACGGGTGCGCGCCGTGGTTGAAGAACATGGCTTTACGCCCAACCCCCAGGCCGCCGGGCTGCGCAGCCGGCACACCCGTACTTTGGGTTTCATCCTGCCGGACCTGGAAAACCCCAGTTACGCACGCATCGCCAAGCTGCTCGAACAAGGCGCCCGTGCCCGCGGCTATCAATTGCTGATCGCCAGCTCCGACGACGACGCCAACAGTGAGCGGCAACTGCTGCAATTGTTCCGCGCCCGCCGTTGCGATGCGCTGTTTGTCGCCAGCTGCCTGCCGGCCACCGACGACAGCTACCGCGAACTGCAAGCCAAGGGTTTGCCGGTGATCGCCATCGACCGGGTGATGGAGTCTACGCAGTTTTGCTCGGTGGTCAGCGATGATCGCCAGGCCTGCCAGCAATTGACCAGCAGCCTGCTGCACCCGCTGCCCAAGCAGATCGTGTTGATCGGCGCGCGGCCAGAGCTGAGCATCAGCCAGGAACGTACCGCCGGTTTCAAGCAAGCGCTGAAAGACTTCAGCGGCGAAGTGCTGATCGAACAAGGCGAGTCGTTCAGCCGCGACTGTGGCCGACAGCTGATGGAGCAGTTGCTGCAAAGCCTGGGGCATTTGCCTGACGCACTGGTGACTACGTCCTACGTCCTGCTGCAAGGGGTGTTTGACGCGCTGCATGACTTCCCGCTCAAATCCCGGCCACTGCGACTGGGGACGTTTGGCGACACCCAACTGCTGGATTTCCTGCCGCTGCCGGTGAATGCCATGGCCCAGCAGCATCAGTTGATTGCCGACACCGCGCTGCGCCTGGCGCTGGCGGCCATTGAAGAACAGCACTACGAACCCGGCGTGCATGCCATCGGCCGAACGTTCAAGCAGCGGATTCACTCGGAGTAAGCGGTGTGGAGCTGATCGACAGCCACACCCATCTGGATTTTCCGGACTTCGATACGGACCGCCGCGAAGTCCTGAGCCGCAGTCGCCGCCTGGGCGTGCGCAGGATGGTGGTGCTCGGGGTCTATCAGCAGAACTGGCAACGGTTGTGGGACCTGGTGCAAACCGACGCGGATTTATTCGCCGCCTTCGGCCTGCACCCGGTGTATCTCGACGACCATCGCCCCGACGACCTAACGGAGCTGGGCGACTGGCTGACCCGCCTGAACGGCCACCGGCAACTGTGCGCGGTGGGCGAAATCGGCCTGGATTATTTCCTCGAACAGCTGGATCGCGAACGCCAGCAAAGCCTGTTTGAAGCGCAACTGAAGCTGGCGGTGGACTTCCAACTGCCGGCGCTGCTGCATGTGCGCCGCAGCCACGCTGCCGTGATCGCCACCCTCAAGCGCATTCGGCTGCCACGGGGTGGAATCATCCACGCGTTTGCCGGCAGCCAGGAAGAGGCCCGCGAGTACATCAAGCTCGGCTTCAAACTGGGCCTGGGCGGCGCGGCCACGTGGCCGCAAGCCCTGCGCATGCACAAGGTGATCGCCCGGCTGCCGCCGGAAAGCGTGGTGCTGGAAACCGACTCACCGGACATGGCCCCCGTGATGTACCCCGGCCAGCGCAACAGCCCCGAACACCTGCCAGACATCTGTGCCGCCCTGGCGGAGCGCATGGGCATCAGTTCCTCAGCGCTGGCCGAGGCGAGCACCCGCAATGCCTGCGAGCTGTTCAACTGGTAGGCGCCCATCCCCGATGCATGCCTGGCCATGCCTCACACTCGAAAGGCCCCGATCAACTGCTTCAGCTCGATCACTTGCAAGGACAACTGCCGGCTGGCCTCTTCAGTCTGGTGCGCGCCCTGCGCTGCATGTTCACCGGCGCGATTGATCTCGACGATGTTCTGATCGATGTCATGGGCCACGGCAGTCTGCTGTTCGACGGCGGCGGCAATCTGCTGGTTCTGGTCGACGATCATGCCTACCGCGCCGAGGATGTTTTCGAGGGCCTGCTGGACTTTTTCCGACTGCCCCACCGTGCCATTGGCCATCTCGTGGCTGGTGCCCATGGCCTTCACCGCAGCGCCGACACCGCTGTGGAGCTTGGCAATCATCTGCTCGATTTCCTCGGTGGAGTGCTGGGTGCGTCGGGCCAAAGTGCGCACCTCATCGGCCACCACGGCGAAACCGCGTCCTTGCTCACCGGCGCGCGCGGCCTCGATGGCGGCATTCAACGCCAGCAGATTGGTCTGTTCGGCAATGCTCTTGATCACTTCCAGCACGCGACTGATGGATTGGCTGTCGATAGCCAATTGGTTGATGACCCGTACCGATTGATCGATCTCCGAAGCCAACGCCGCGATACTGCCTTGCTGGGACTGCACCAGGCCGCGTCCGCTGACGGTTTCATCGTTGACGCTGTGGGCGCTGCTGACCGCCGCCGCCGCGCTGCGCGCCACTTCCTGGGCAGTGGAGGACATCTGGTTCATGGCGGTCGCCACTTGCTCGATCTGGCTGCGTTGGCCGGACACGGCTTGGTTGCTGCTGGCCGAGACTGACTCCACTTGTCCGGCCTGGTGTTCGACCTGGTTGACGGTGTGCCCTACCCGCTCGATCAGGTCATGGATCTTGGCCACGGTGGCGTTGAACACCTGGCCCAAATCCCCCAGTTCGTCGCGGCTGTGGGCGATGAAGGTGACGGTCATGTCACCGGCCGCCACCTTGTCCATCGTCGCCCCCAGGCGGCGCAAGGTGGTGCGGGTGGAGGCGTAGAAACCGGCATACAAATAGAAGATCAGCAAAAACACCGACGCCAGTGCCGCCACCAATCCGATCATGTGCGTGCGGTTTTCCGACAGGCGTTGCTCCAGTTGCTGCTCGAGAAAGGTCAGGGTGGCTTCGTCGAGCTGATAGGTCTTGGCCATCAACGTGCTGACGTCGTCGTAGAAGTCTTGCCATGGGGCGTCGAGGGTTTCGGCCATGACGACCTGCTCTTCGAACAACTCACTGCCTTGCTTGAGGCTGGCCTTGCTCGCGTCCGCCAGGCTCGCCAATGCTGCGTGGGCGGGCTTGCTGGAGCCGAGGGCATCCTGCAGTTTCAGGCCGTATTCCGCCTGGAGCTTTTCCAGTTGCTGCAGCAGCTCGTCAAAACGAGTGCTGGACGACGAATTGAGAAAACCCTGGCCCAACGAATAAGCCCCCATGGCCCGGCCTTCCCCCAGGGTCTGGGTGACTTGTGGGGTAACGCTGGTGATCAGTTCACTGAGTTGGCGCAGGTCGCCCTGGGGGTCACGGCTCAAACCCGACTGGCTGGCGATGATCTGGCTGAGCATCTGCGCCTTGTTGAGGAGTTTGCCGATCAGCGCGCTTTTGCTGAGCAGTGAAGTTTCCTGTTGCTGGGCCTTGAAGGCGGCGATCATTTCATCGCGCTTGGCTTCGAAGGCGGCGGCCTGTTCTGGGTCGGCGGACAGGGCGTGGAAGCTTTGCAGGCGCTGCAGCAGGCTGTCTTCGAGGGCGATGATTTTGTTTTCGATATCACCGGCCTTGCCTGATTGGCCGAGGGTTGCGTTGATCTGTACCTGGTTGTTCAGGGTTTCCAGGTCACGGCGCAGGGCCAGGCTGCTGCCCAGCAGGTCGAGGCTTTGCAGCTCGATGCGAGTGCCCTGGAATTCACGCCAGGAATCGCGCACCAGGTAGTAGTTGGTGGCCAGCATCGGCAACAGGAACAGCACGCTGATAAGGCTGAACTTCATGCCGAAGGTCAGGCGGTTCATGAACGCGACGGCGGGATAGAGCAAGCTCTTCACAGGTGAACTCCCTTTTCTTTTATTTTTATTGAGGGCGCAGGGCGGCGGCAGATAGCCACTATTTGGCGCTCTGTCTGTATAGCTCAATTCGAAAAGGAGGTTTGTAACTTAAGGTTAACGAGGTAGGAGCGAGCTTGCCCGCTCCTACAGGGAGGCAAATCAGGGCAGCACGGTCCAGATGGCAAAGCCGGCGTACCACAGCACGGCGGCACGCAGCAGCAACTCCCAGATACGATCAAGGCTGTTGATGCCCTCGGCGCCTACCACCGGTGGCGGGATCTCCGCGGCCACCAGGCCCACCTTCTCCACCAGTTGCGCAGCACTGATGTCCCAGCTCAGCAGCTCATGCAGCATCACCCGGCCGACCGCCACAAAGTTGCCGACCAGGGCGAAACTCGCCGCCAGCAAACGTACCGGCAACCAGTCGAAGGCATGGCGCAATTGCCCGGCACGCTCGGCCACCAGTGGGTTCTTGCTGTTCTCGGTCGCCAGCGCCAGCAGACGGTAGGCCAGGGCGGCCACCGGCCCGAGGAGGAAGTACCAGAAAATCACCGCGAAGAAGCTTTGGTAGGCCTGCCACAACAGATGGCCCTGGACCCGCTCCAGCAACTGCTCACCGCTGTCGGCGCTGATGCTCAAGTCACGTTCGGCCACATGTTCGGCCGCTTGCAGGTCACCCCGGCGCCAGGCATCACGGAACGGGCCCAATCCGGCCAGGAGATCGCCACGGCCCAGGCTGTAGATCACCACCAGCAGGTGCACCGGCAGCGCCAACAGGCCATAGGCCACTGGCTCCAGCACCAGCAACAACAACGCAAGCAAGGCCACCGGCAGCAGCACCAGCAATGTGAGGATCAGCCACGGCTGCTTGCCCAGGCTGGCGCTCGACTCCAGCTTGGCCAGTTCCCGCAACCAACCGCCATCACGTTGTATACGATGACGCAGGGCCGAGAACTTCTCGATCCATACCGCCAGCACCAACACCAGAAAACTCATTGTGCGTGTCCTCCATCCTGCAAGGCGCTGCGAAAGCGCGCCCAATCAAATTCGGGTCCGGGGTCGGTCTTGCGTCCCGGGGCGATATCGCTATGGCCACAAATGCGCTGGCGGGTAATGCCCGTGTACGCCGCCAGCAACTGGCGCGTCAGGGCGATCAGGGATTGATACTGGGCATCGGTGAAGGGCAGGTCATCAGTGCCCTCCAGCTCGATCCCCAGGGAAAAGTCGTTACACGTCTCACGCCCCTCGAAGCTCGATACCCCGGCATGCCAGGCCCGGTCCCGGCACGAGACAAACTGCGTCACCGCGCCATCACGCTCAATCAGAAAATGCGCAGAAACCCGTAGGTCGGCAATACCTTCAAAGTAGGGATGTTCCGTGACATCCAGGCGATTCTGGAAAAACTCGTGCACCTTGCCGGTGGCGAATTGCGCCGGTGGCAGGCTGATGTTGTGCACCACCAACAGGGAAATCTCGCCACCGGGGCGCTCGTTGAAGTTGGGCGAGGGGCAATGGCGAATGCCCTGGCACCAACCGCTGGCGGGGTCCAACTGCATACTGGTTCCTTGAACGAGGCTGGGGTGACTCAGTATGCCGCGTTCCGCTGTCTGGTTGCGATCACTTGGCGCGATGAAGTTGGCGCAGGTTGCCAATCACCGAAGCCAGGGCGCGGTCGAACAACAGCGCATCATCCAGGGTTCGCACCGCGCCACGCTTGAACTCCAGGGCCAGTTCAAGCGGATTTTTTTCCAATACCTTGAGGCCGGTTCGATTGACGAAAATGCAGGTATTGCCCGGCGCAATAATCGCCGTCAGCTTGCAACGCAGGGTGTTTTCGGCGTCTTCCTGAAATTCCACCCAGCAACCGATCCGCAGTTGGCGAACCTTGAGCAGGTCGGGATCATCTTCCGGCAGGCTCGCCTCGATGGCCGGTGCCGCGGGACTGAGGACGAATGCCTCGCGCACCTCGACTTGCGACAGCGACGGTTGTTCCTCGGCACTGCCCCGGAACGACTGGACATGCAGGGTTTGCAAGCGGGTGAAAAATTCCCGGGTAATGAAGGGATCGAATGCCGCGCCGCTCAACCCATCGCGCAAGGCTTTCAGCAAGCCTGGCAACTGCTCCAGCAGGTGCCGGCCGGCTTCGGTGTCTTCGCTGAGGCCGACACTCCAGATCAACTCGTCCATGGTGCGCAACCCGGCCAGCCATTGTGGCGAGTGCTCGCCATGCTTCAGGCACGCCAGCAACAGCACCTGGCTCCAGGCCTGTTGCAGGAACTGCACCACGACCTCGGGCAGTACTTTGCCCAGCAACCGCAGATTGAGGGCTTCGGCTACACGCTGACGAGCGATTTCGGTACGGGCGCGCCCTTCTTCCGCATCGCGGGTACGTTGCTCCAGCAATTCGCTGCGGCGTCGCTCGTCATGGGTAAACGCGGTGAACTCGGTCAGTAACTGGGAAAAGATTGCCGGATCATCCACAAAATCATTCAACAACCGCTGCACCACCTGCTCGATGTGCAGGTACAGGCTGTCGCGCTGATAATCGTCGCGCTGGCTCCAGCCCATGGCCGCCGAAGCGATTTCATTGAGCAAGCGTCGCGCCGGGTGATTGGTGCGGCTGAAAAAACTCTTGTCCAGCACCGCCACTTTCAGCATCGGAATCTGCAGGCGCGCGATCAGCGCCTTGAGGGACTCGGGCACCGTACCGTCATTGAGGATGAACTCGAACAGCATGGCGATCAGGTTGATCACATCCTCGTCCGCATCCTCCACCACCCGCGACTTGCCGCTCTTGACGCTGACCCGGGTCAGCAGTTGTTCAAGCTGGTTGCGCAGGTCGAAATCATCCTCGACCTCAGGCTCAGGCACATATTGCTGCAAATGGGAGAGCAGGCGCAGCAGGTCACGGGTGGAGATGGGCTGGGTCTCGGCGCTGGCTTCCAGCGTGGGTGCCACGCTGCCGCGCACTGCCGACAGCAATTCCTGCAACGCCGCGAAAACTTCCTGGCCGCTGTCGTCTGCCGGGTGGCCGGCAATCGGCGGGGTGTCTTCAGGCAACTCGGCCGTGGCGACGGCGCGCCGCGATGGCACGGCCTTGAGTTCGGGCAATACGCCGGTGGCGATCAGCAACTGATTGGCTTCGCCGTACAACAGATCAGCGTCACTGAGCACGTATTTCTCAAACAGCTTGAGAATGATCAGCTTGACCCGGATTTCCACGCCAAGGCTGCGTCCTGCTTGCAGAAAAAACGCGCACAGCATTGCCGGGCCCAGGGGGTTGCCCCGATCATCCAGGCGTTTGTCGAGCAAGGCATTGAGCCGGGCTGTCAATTGCCCAAGGGCGAGCCCGTCACGGCGCAGCACCTTGCCCAGCATGGCCTCGAGCGCGACGGCTTTTTCCAGCTCATCGCCCGAGACCCCGGGCGCCGCGGTGTAGGACACCACCGGAATCAGTTGCAGCTCACCGCGCTCCACGTTGCCAAGATTGGCAAACGCTTCGTAGAGTTGCTCCATGAAGCCACGCTCGAAATTCTTGCGCTTGAGGCGCAGGTCGCGCATGGCCTCAAAGAAAATACCGTGGTCGACGTTACTGCGGGTCTTGTCGGCCATTTCGAACAGGGTGTCGTCGGCGTTATCAAACAGCTCCTGCAGTCCCTGCCTGAGTTGCTGCGCCGCCTTGTCACGGACCTGGAGCAACACCACCGGCAGGCGGGCGAGCGGCGATGGCGTCGCCCGTGCCTTATTGATCGGCACCACCTTCCCGTCATTGTGCATCCTGGCCTCCTGAAACGGCGGTATTCGATTGTGTGAAGGATCGGTGCAGCAACGGCGCGAAGCACGCCGGGGCACTGCGAAAATCGGGCTATCACCGTGACGTCAAAGCTATGACGCCAATTGCAAGGCGCGAGATTATCTTGCAAATGAGGGTTGTTGCGCCAGCGAACTCTGTGATTGCCGTGTAAATGAACATCGCGCACCGCACCCGTGGTGCCAGTTGCCTTGGGTTCAGGCCCGCCCTGCCCCTATAATCCAGGCACTTTGTTTGTGGAGCCTGTTATGCCCAATCTTCGTCTAGCCGACCTGACCGCCGAAATCGAAGCCAATGTGCGTCGCGCATTGCTGGAAGACATCGGCAGCGGGGATATCACCGCACAACTGATCCCCGCCGAACGCCTGGCCAAGGCCACGATCATCACGCGCGACGCCGCCGTCATCAGCGGCACGGCCTGGGTGGAAGCGGTGTTTCGCCAATTGGACCCACGCGTCGCGGTGCATTGGCAGGTGCGCGACGGCGAACGTGTCAGCCCCAACCAGGCGCTGTTTCACCTCGAAGGCCCGGCCCGCTCGCTGCTCAGTGGCGAGCGTTGCGCGCTGAATTTCCTGCAACTGTTGTCAGGGGTTGCCACCCGCGCCCAATACCTGGCGGACTTTGTCGCGTCCACCCAGGTCAAGCTGCTGGATACTCGCAAGACCCTGCCCGGCCTGCGCCTGGCGCAAAAATATGCAGTGACCTGCGGCGGTTGCCACAACCACCGCATCGGCCTGTATGACGCGTTCCTGATCAAGGAAAACCATATCGCAGCCTGTGGTGGCATTGCCCAGGCGATCAGCGCCGCCCACAAGATCGCCCCGGGCAAGCCGGTGGAAATCGAAGTGGAAAGCCTGGAGGAACTGCGTGAGGCACTGGCGGCGGGCGCCGATATCATCATGCTGGATGAGCTGAGCCTGGATGACATGCGCGAAGCAGTGCGCCTGAACAACGGCAAAGCCAAGCTGGAGGCCAGTGGCGGGATCAACGAAAGCACCCTGCTGCCCATCGCTGAAACCGGCGTGGACTACATCTCCATCGGGGCGATGACCAAGGATGTGAAGGCGGTGGATTTGTCGATGCGGCTTAGTCTCTGAAACGCCCTTGAATGTAAGCGCATGCTTTTGTGGCGAGGGAGCTTGCTCCCGCTGGAGTGCGCAGCGCTCCAAAGGTTTTTGGGGTCGCTTGGCAACCCAGCGGGAGCAAGCCCCCTCGCCACATTAAACTTGTGTCAGATCGCGAGATTGTTCATCCCGCAATACTCATTCCAGTCGACACCCAGCACCTCGGCCGCTTCCTTGTGCAAAGCCAGGCGAGCCGCCTCGAACGCTTCGGGGGTGGAGGTGTACTTCAGGGTCAGTTCCCATGGCTGCAGGCCCTGGGCCTCGGCCTCATCCTCAAACGCCCATTGGATCTGGTCCCTTTGATCATCGGCGCTCAGGTCCTTGATCTCATCCAGCAGTTCCGGCGACTCCGCGACGTACTTTTTGAGGGCTGCTTCGTGCCGCGCTTCCTGGGTCATTTCTTGTGTGGTCATGTCGTTCTCTTAGATCGAGGAATGGGGATGCATCTGGGTCATCAAGGTCGCGCAGATACAAAAGAACAGGCATGAATACCGGTTCGTCTGGCCTTCAGAACCATTCTGGGATCATCTGAAAACTGTGTTGCCTTTGTGCCCGAGACAGGAATCGAACCTGCGACCTTCGCGTTACGAGTGCGCTGCTCTACCGGCTGAGCTACACGGGCGGTGGGCTAAAGCTAGCACTGCCTTGGACGTCCGGCAACTCACTGCATTTCGAGGGCAATCACACCTTGCACCCAAAAGCGTGGCTGCAGGTGACCGTTACTCAGGCCCATGTAGTGCTCGCTGCGCTCCGTGAGTCGGGGCACATCACGAATCGCGACGAACACCAGCAAGCCGACGGCCACGACGCTCGCGGCCATCCACACCCTGTACAACGCCGGTACCGGGGCGACCGATGGAACGCGCCACACATGCAATCCCATCAGCCAGCCAACCACCAGCGCCAGCCAGAGTTGCGACACCGGCATCACGATTACCCCATCCACCTGTGCCTGGGTCAGTGCACCGATCAGCGAGGCAAACAGGCACAGGCGCAGCAGGTCCACGGGCGCCAATGACAACGCACGCTTACGCAACACGTCCAAGGTTGACCAACCCGCCCACGCGACCAACGCAATCACGCACAGCGTCGACGGTACGCCCCATTCGCTGGCCCACTGCAGAATCGCCTGGTGAGGGTGAGCGGCAATGTCATTGGCGATGTCGGCAAAATGCATCGGCCCGAAACCCAGCCAGGGCCGCTCGATAATCATGCTCCAGGCCTGCCACCATATCGGCCCACGCCCCGAGAGGCTGGTGGTCAGTCGATCTACGGCACCATTGGAAATTACAATCCCCAAGTACCCTGCCAGCACCGTGAAGACCAACCAATACAACACTAACCCACAGGCCAGTGCCGCCAACTGCCAGCCCAGCCAACGGCGCCCCTGCGGCCCCAGGAACATCAGCACGCAGCCGGCAGCGCCCATACCGAGCCAGGTGCCGCGGGTACCGCCACCGATCGCGATCAGCCACCAGACACACAGCAGGGCGAACACTGCGCCCCGCGCTGGACGAGCGACGTTTGAAACCAGCAAGGGAAGCGCCAGCAGCGGCAGGGTGAAGGTCTGGAACTGACCGTAGAAACGTTTATTGGAGAACCCGGACAACAGCAAATCGGTATTCACGATTGCTTCGCCGCTGGTGAAGGCGAGGACCCCGGCGTGCAGATATTGAATGCTTTTAACCATGCACAGCAGCAATACGAACAGGACCAATACACGATCCAGGGACTCATCCCCATTGCGCCTGGCCCGGCTGAAAGCCACAGCAGTGGCGCAACAACTGATGAGCAGCGCCAGCTCGGTCAACGCCCAGAGTGGCTGGTGGGCCAACAGGGCCGAAACCAGCCCCGCGCCCCCGATCAGCGACACCCCGAGCGCTGTCGACCTGTCTACGCATCGCTCTGCCTGCGGCAAGCACAGCCCATACACCACCGCACACAGCGCCACCGATATCTGCACCGCACGTTGCCAGTCATGACTACTGAAAGGCGCGCAGATCGCCAGCATCAGCAGACACATAACCACGACGAGGAATATGTTCCCCCGCTGCTGGACAGACGACGTCATCGGCAACCTCTACTTCCTTGTGATGGGCGTAGAGCGGTTTACACACACGCTCTTCCTTGCTGCGTAAACAGTAGACGACCTGATGATCACGCGCCGCCGGAAGCACAACCTTTAGCGGCGTATTGGTCTTCTGCCGTGGTGGTGCACTTCCAGCCGGTTGTGGCGCTACGGGTCAAGGTGATGATCTTGCCCAGGACCGGCGCGGGTGCGTCGAGGATTTCACAGGCAATCGTGCCAGCACCGGTGGCGATGTCGCCGGTCACGTCAATCCTGCAGTTGGCCGTTGGGCTGGTCCCGCCAATCAACGCCAGGGTCGGTGGCGTCCCCTGGTTCAGCGTGTCTTCAAAGCCCGCCTTCAACGCGGAGACTTCGGCCAGCCCTGCGGTGAACTTGGCCTTGGCCTGGTGCTTGGTGTACATGGGCAGGCCGATGGTGGCCAAAATGCCGATGATTGCCACGACGATCAACAATTCGATCAAGGTAAAACCTTTCTGACGCATCACATTCACTCTCCAGAATAAAACCTTTCGCGAGGCGCATCCTGCACCCCGTCTCGGCAACCGCGCCAGTGTACTCACCCCCGCGCAACCAATGCTGAACAAGACGCACAAACTGACATTTTTTCGCTCACGGCGAGCCTGCCCGAATCCGTCACCTGACTAAGCTATAAATCTTCCACTGTCTGTGTGCGGAACCGTGAAATGAATGATGTTTCAGCGATCTATGCCTGGGAAGGCGTCAACCGCAAAGGGCGCAAGGTATCCGGAGAAACCCGCGGTCACAATCCCGCCCTGATCAAGGCACTGCTGCGCCAGCAAGGTATCAATCCTGGGCGCGTACGCAAGAAATTCGCCGGTTGGCCGAGCCTCGCCCTGCCGGTCAAACCGGCAGAGATCGCCCTCTTCACCCGCCAATTGGCGACGCTGCTGAAGGCTGGTATCGCACTTTTACAGGCGCTGGATATCATCGCCGAGGGCTTCGACAACCGGCATATGGGGGCGCTGGTACAAGGCTTGAAGCAGGAGATCGCCGCCGGCAGCAGCCTGGCTGTCGCCTTGCAGAAATACCCACGCTACTTCGATGATCTGTACTGCAACCTGGTTGCGGCGGGTGAACAGGCGGGCGCACTCGAAGCGCTGCTGGAAAGGGTGGCCATTCACCTGGAAAAAAGCGAACAGCTGAAAGCCAGAATCAAGAAGGCCATGACCTATCCCGTGACGGTACTGGCAGTCGCCACCGCTGTCAGCGCAATCCTGCTGATTCATGTGGTGCCGCAGTTTCAGGGGTTGTTTGCCGGCGTCGATGCACAACTGCCGGGCTTTACCCTGGGCGTCATCAGCCTGTCGGAGTTCATGCAGCAAAGCTGGTGGATGCTGATCCTGGCCGCGGGTGCCGGTTTCGCAGGAATGCGCAAAGCCTATCGCTCGTCCACAGGCTTTCGCCACTGGCTCGATGCCAGTTTGTTGAAAGCTCCCGTGGCAGGCACACTGCTGAAAAAATCGGCGGTCGCCCGCTACGCTCGCACGCTCTCGACCACCTTTGCGGCGGGCGTTCCATTGGTGCAGGCATTGGATTCCGTGGCCGGCGCCACGGGTAACGGGCAGTTCAAACAGGCAATCAATCGTATGCGGCACGACGTTGCAACCGGAATCCAGCTGAATGAATCCATGGCCATAAGCGGCCTGTTTCCAGGCATGGCGATCCAGATGACGGCTATCGGCGAGGAGTCGGGCACCCTCGATAACATGCTGGAAAAAGTCGCCTGCCACTACGAGGCTGACGTCGATAACCTGGTGGACAACCTTACCAGCCTCATGGAGCCGCTGATCATGGTGGTACTCGGCGGCATCGTCGGGGCATTGGTGCTGGCCATGTACCTGCCGATCTTTCAACTCGGTACAGCCTTTTGAGCACGCCACTGACTGAGATCCTCGTTTATCAGCCGTGGGTGTTTGTGTCAGGCGCGTTGCTGCTGGGCTTGATTGTCGGCAGTTTTATCAACGTGCTGGTATGGCGCCTGCCGAAGATGCTGGAGCGCGAATGGCGAGCCCAGGCCCATGAGGTCCTCGGCCTTCCCGCCGAGCCCATCGCGGCTCCCTATAACCTGATGCGCCCCAACTCCTGTTGCCCACACTGCAGCCACCCGATTCGCCCCTGGGAGAATATTCCGCTGCTCAGTTATGTACTGCTCAAGGGACGTTGCTCAAGTTGCCATCAATCTATTGGCGCGCGTTATCCCATCACTGAACTGGCGTGCGGGCTGATCTCGGCGGTTGTCGCCTGGCATTTCGGTTTTGGCTGGGCAGCCGGAGCGGTGTTGTTGTTGAGTTGGGGCTTGCTGGCGATGAGCCTGATCGATGCAGACCACCAACTGCTGCCGGATGCGTTGGTGCTACCGTTGCTCTGGCTGGGGTTGATCCTCAACAGCTTTGGCGTTTTTGTTTCATTGCACGATGCGCTGTGGGGCGCGGTAGCCGGTTACATGAGCCTGTGGTCGGTGTTCTGGGTGTTCAAGCTGATTACCGGCAAGGACGGGATGGGGCACGGGGATTTCAAGCTGCTGGCCATGCTCGGTGCCTGGGGCGGCTGGCAGATCCTGCCGATGACGCTGTTGCTGTCTTCCCTGGTGGGTGTGATGGGAGGCCTGATTCTATTGCGCCTGCGCAAAGCCCACGCATCCACTCCAATGCCTTTTGGTCCGTATCTGGCAATTGCCGGCTGGATTGCATTGCTCTGGGGTGGTCAAATAACCGACTTCTATTTGCAGTCTGTCGGTTTCAGATGACCACTTCTGTCGCAACACCCTGGATTCTTGGCCTCACTGGCGGCATCGGCAGTGGCAAAAGCGCGGCCGCCGAACACTTCGTCCGGCTTGGCGTGGACTTGATTGACGCCGACCACGCCGCGCGCTGGGTAGTCGAACCCGGGCGCCCTGCCCTGGCGCAGATTGCCGGGCATTTCGGTGCGGATGTGCTGCAGCCTGACGGGCAACTGGACCGCGGCGCGTTGCGCAAGCTGATCTTCGAAGTGCCCGACGAGCGCCGCTGGCTGGAGGCGTTGCTGCACCCGCTGATCGCCGAGGAGATTCGCAGCCACCTGGCGCGTGCACAATCGCCTTACGCGATCCTGGTGTCACCGCTGCTGATCGAGTCCGGCCAGTACACCATGACCCAGCGGGTGCTGGTGATCGACGTGCCGCAATCGTTGCAGATACAGCGTACCCTGCAACGCGATGGCATCAGCGAAGCGCAGGTGCAGGCGATTCTCAAGGCCCAGGCCACCCGTGAAGACCGCCTGCGCCATGCCGATGACGTGCTGGTCAATGACCAGGACCTGGCCCGGCTGCACGCCGAGGTCGAGCGACTGCACCACTTTTACCTTACTTTGCGTGGAGGCCGATCATGAGCCAACCCTTGAACGTCGAATGCCCAACCTGCGGCGCACCTGTGGAATGGAAAGCAGAAAACGTCAACCGTCCCTTCTGTTCGGACCGTTGCAAACTGATCGACCTGGGCGCCTGGGCGTCCGAGGAACACAAGATCCCGGTCAGCCCGGACGCCGAGGACGACCTGTTCTCCGAAGACTTTCAGCCCAAACACTAAGGCCGCATAAAGCCATAGTCCTGCTGGTCGTCGAGATTCTCTGCAAGGTACTGCAGCTCGTCGGCCAGGTCTTCAAAACTGCGCACGCCCTTGCTCTGCTGCACCACCGCACTGAGCATGGCGCGCAGGGTCAAGCCCGGGTCAAAGCCGATTTCCTGCGCCGCGCCCTGGCTTCTGCGTAACTCCTGCCGTGCCCACTCGTACACACTCATGATTCCGTGCTCCTGGAAATTTTGCAGAGCATGCGACCACTTGCGTGTGCGGCATTTGACCTGGATCAAGGCCGCGGATCGTCATCCTTCCAGGGCGCCGAGAGGTAGCGAGTGCGGTTGAATGTCTCCAGCCACTCGGGGCAGAACACCACCAGGGCGCTGATCACCATGCCGTTGATAAAGGCCTCGGGGAAAATGATCAGCCACAAGTAGCCGACAAAATCCTCGATCCATTCCGGCATCGCAAAACGGCCATCGAACCACAGCAGCCCCAGGCCTGCCAGCAGGCACAGCAAGGCCGACAGTGCGGCGGCGAAAAAGCCCGAACAGAAGATATACACAAAGGGATTGCGTGGCTTCGCCCGCTCCACCAGCAGCGCACAACCCTCGGTGACCAGCACCGGCAACAGGATCAGCAGCATGCCGTTGATCCCCACGGCGGCCAGGTCCTGGCGGCCGAGCAACACCAGGCCGAGTTGCGCGGCAAAGCCTCCGACAATCGCCAGGGGCCAATCGAGCAACAAGGTCACGGCGGTCATGCCGATGAAGTGATAGGACACCCCGGTGTCGAAATCCCGGCGCACCAACCACAACATGAACAGTGCGAATACGGTGCCGAACAGCAAGTGCTGGCGTCGGCGGTCGGCAAACAGCTCGACCCACGGCGAACGCAGGAGCGCCCACATCACCACCGGCGCATACAGCAGCCAGCCGATGCTGAGGGTTTCCGGAGCCAACACCGCTGCGCTGATCACGGCTGCACCTGCTCCAGGGCCTGGCGCAGTTCAGCGGCGGAGTCGTATTCGTGCTGCGCCACCAGCTTCCCGTGATCCAGTTGCAGCCACAGCACTTTATCCACAGGTGCGGGATAGCGCGGGGTAACACGGGCATCGCGGTCGAGCATGACGCGATAGTTGTAGGCCTGCATCGCCGGCACCGCGAACATCTTCGCGATCAGCCGGGGCATGCGCTGGATATCGGCGAGAAACACCGCATGCCGAGCCTCCAGGTAACCCTTGGGCTGGCCTTGCAGCGCCGCATCGACGATCTTGGCGGCGTCCATGCTGCGCGCTACGAGCAAGGTTTGCGCCTGGTCATCCAGGGTGTAGGCCTGGTCGAACTGATCAAGCAACGTCCAGGGTGCAACGCGCTCACCCACTTCGACGGCTTGGGCCCACACGGGCAAAAGACTCAAGAACAGCACCACAAAACACTTCACTGCATACTCCTCATGCCACGGGAAACTGTCGAGTGGCCAGTCTACACCGACCTTTTGACGCGGGACTTCCTGCGGTCATCATTTGGACGCTAAGCTGGTGACATGGATGACTCAGATTACTTGCGCCTGCTTACCGTAGCGGCCGAACAAGCCAATGCTTTCCTGTCCAATGCCCGCAAATGGGAGCGTGAGCGTTGGGTCTGCCAGCGCCTGTTGCAAGGCTTGAACGTGCCCTATCGCGCCGAAGAATTCCACGCCGCCGGGCAAGAACCGCCGGACGTGCTGTTTCGCGACGCCAGTTTCGAAGTGTTTTTCGTACTCGATGAAGGCCGGCGCCTGAACGATGAATGGCGCGACGAACTGCTGCGGCGGCGCAGCGCGTTTTCCCTGAGCCAACTGGTTCGGCGAGAAGCCAAGCCCCGGCGCATTCCCGCCCACGAATTCCTGCTACGCCTGGCGCCGACCCTGCGCAAGAAGGCCCACAACTATAAAGAACGCGGGATGGACCTGGGGGAGCTGGACCTCATCGCCTTCGCCAGCCTCAAGCGCGAAGTACTGGACCTCAACAGTCACTTCCCTCCTCCCACCGAGTACCTGCGCCAGGGCTGGCGCTCGCTGTCCCTCGTGGGGCCGACCTTCGCCCGCGTACTGTTCGCGCACCCGGACGCACCGGACTTCTTGCGCAACAATCTGGGGCGCAGCATAGTGTTCGATGTGGGCATCAGCCTGTGATCGGGTTGGCGACTATGCTTCAGGCAATGCCGCCAATCACCCGACTGTAACGTGGCGCCCTTCAGCAACGTCTACCTGACGAGGCCTTTATGACCAGCCGCCTGAACCCCGACGACCAACAGCATGTCGAAGAGTACCTGCAACTGTCCCAGAACCAAGTCGAGCGCAAGCCTTTCCGGCCCTGGCTGCTCCTTGCGGTGGTGCTGGTTGCAGTGATCGGCCTGGGTTTGCTGAGCCGCCTTTTGAGTTACCTGACGCTATGAGCTGCCTGGCGCTCGCTCGGGTAACTGCACCGATTTCCTTTAGCCTTGCGAGATATCCCCATGACCCATCGTATTATTATCGTCGGCGGCGGCGCCGGCGGCCTGGAGTTGGCTACCCGCCTGGGTAAGACTCTGGGCAAGCGCGGCATCGCCAGCGTCACCCTGGTGGATGCCAACCTCACCCACATCTGGAAACCCTTGCTCCACGAGGTGGCGGCCGGCTCGCTGAACTCTTCGGAAGACGAACTCAATTATGTTGCCCAAGCCAAATGGAACCACTTCGAGTTCCAGCTGGGGCGCATGAGCGGGCTTGATCGCGAGCAGAAAAAAATCCAGCTGGCCGCCACCCTCGACGAGGAAGGCCGGGAACTGGTGCCCGCGCGCGTGCTGGGCTACGACAGCCTGGTGATCGCCGTCGGCAGCACCACCAATGACTTCGGCACCGAAGGCGCGGCGCAACACTGCCTGTTCCTCGACACCCGCAAGCAGGCTGAGCGTTTCCACCAGCAATTGCTTAATCACTATCTGCGCGCCCATGCCGGGCAGACGGACGTGGTAGAGCAGATCAGCGTCGCCATCGTCGGCGCCGGTGCCACCGGCGTCGAGCTGGCCGCCGAGCTGCATAACGCCGCACATGAACTGGCCGCCTATGGCCTGGACAAGATCAAGCCGGAAAACATGCACATCACGCTGATCGAAGCCGGCCCACGGGTGTTGCCTGCCCTGCCGGAGCGGATCGGCGGGCCTGTGCATAAAACCCTGGAGAAACTCGGGGTGACCGTCCTGACCAACTCCGCCGTGAGTGAGGTGACGGCCGACGCCCTGATCACCAGCAGCGGCCAGGTAATCCCGGCCAGTCTCAAGGTCTGGGCCGCCGGGATTCGTGCGCCAGGCTTCCTCAAGGACATCGACGGCCTGGAAACCAACCGTATCAACCAACTGCAAGTGCTGCCGACCCTGCAAACCACCCGCGACGAGAACATCTTCGCCTTTGGTGACTGCGCGGCCTGCCCGCAACCCGGCACCGATCGCAATGTGCCGCCACGGGCCCAGGCAGCTCACCAGCAGGCATCGTTGCTGGCCAAGTCGCTGAAACTGCGGATCGAGGGCAAGGACCTGCCGTCGTACAAGTACACCGACTACGGCTCGCTGATCTCGCTGTCGCGCTTCTCGGCGGTGGGTAACTTGATGGGCAACCTGACGGGCAGCGTGATGCTGGAAGGCTGGCTGGCGCGGATGTTCTATGTGTCGCTGTATCGCATGCACCAGATGGCGCTATATGGCTTCTTCCGCACGGCGATGCTGATGCTGGGGAGCAAGATCGGGCGAGGGACAGAGCCGCGCCTGAAACTGCACTGACAGCACGTTCCGGGATAGGACTCGGTGAGTGTGGGAGCGGGCTTGCTCGCGAAAGCGGTGGTTCAGTGCCAGATGCACTGGCTGACACACCGCTTTCGCGAGCAAGCCCGCTCCCACACTTGTTTTGTGGTGAGGCCAGGATTCCGCGCACAAAAAAAATCCCCGTATCTTTCGATACGAGGATTTTTAATATGGTCGGGGTAAGGGGATTCGAACTCCTGACATCCTGCTCCCAAAGCAGGCGCGCTACCGGACTGCGCTATACCCCGGTAAAAAAAAGGCGACCTCTCAGTCGCCTTCTTCGATCAGCGCTTTTGGCCTCTGATCTTAAGATTCGATTCCAGCGTTAACTGGTCTCAAAAATGGTGGGTCGTGTGGGATTCGAACCTACGACCAATTGGTTAAAAGCCAACTGCTCTACCAACTGAGCTAACGACCCAAATATGGTCGGGGTAAGGGGATTCGAACTCCTGACATCCTGCTCCCAAAGCAGGCGCGCTACCGGACTGCGCTATACCCCGGTTTTGAAATTGGCTCCGTGACCAGGACTCGAACCTGGGACCCAATGATTAACAGTCATTTGCTCTACCGACTGAGCTATCACGGAACTACATATTTCAAAGTGTTACGTTGTTGCATGTTACCTTCTCTTCGACGCTTCCGTATCGCTACGTTAGTGTCTCTGAGGCGCGCTATTCTACAATCTTAAAAACCCCTGTCAACCCTTTAAATTGCTTTTAAGACAATGATTTGCGCTTCTTTCTGATTTCTCCTTGGGGAGAAGAAACCGTTGGGCTGACGTTGCTGCGGGGCGCACTTTACAAGCCTTTGCCTTACAGTTCAACGCCCTATCGAAAAAAAAGGCCCCGCAATGCGGGGCCTCTTCTTATAGCAGTACCGCTTGGGCTTAGTGGAAGACGATTTCGTCGTTCTCCACCGTTGCCTCGACGCTGGTGCCCGGCATAAAGCTGCCCGACAGGATCAGCTGCGCCAACGGGTTCTCGATCCAGCGCTGGATCGCACGTTTCAACGGCCGTGCGCCATAAACCGGGTCGTAACCAACCGCGATCAGCTTGTCCAACGCCTCGCGGCTCAGCACCAGTGACAACTCGCGCTCCGCCAGACGGCTGCGCAGGCGGCCCAACTGGATCTCGGTAATGCCCGCGATCTGATCCCGCGCCAGAGGCTCGAAGATCACCACTTCATCGACCCGGTTGATGAACTCCGGCCGGAAGTGGCTGGTCAGCGCGTCCATTACCGCTGCACGCTGGGCTTCACGGTCACCCACCAGCTCCTGAATCTGTACCGAGCCCAGGTTGGAGGTCATCACGATCACCGTATTGCGGAAGTCCACGGTACGCCCGTGACTGTCCGTCAGGCGGCCATCTTCCAGCACTTGCAGCAACACGTTGAACACATCCGGGTGGGCCTTCTCGACCTCGTCCAGGAGGATCACCGAGTAAGGCTTGCGCCGTACCGCTTCGGTCAGGTAACCGCCTTCCTCGTACCCTACATAGCCTGGTGGCGCCCCGATCAGGCGAGCCACGGAATGTTTCTCCATGAACTCGGACATATCGATCCGCACCATCGCCTCTTCGGTATCGAAGAGGAATTCGGCCAGGGCCTTGCACAACTCGGTCTTGCCCACGCCGGTCGGGCCGAGGAACATGAACGAGCCGCTCGGACGGTTCGGGTCGGACAACCCGGCCCGCGAACGCCGCACCGCGTTGGACACCGCGACCACCGCCTCTTCCTGGCCGATGACGCGCTGGTGCAACAGGCTTTCCATCTTCAGCAGCTTGTCGCGCTCGCCTTCGAGCATTTTCGACACCGGGATACCGGTCCACTTCGAGACGACTTCGGCGATTTCTTCCTCGGTCACCTTACTGCGCAGCAGCTGGTTCTCGGGCTTGCCGTGCTGGTCGACCATCTGCAGGCTACGCTCCAGGTCCGGGATCACCCCGTACTGCAACTCGGCCATGCGGTTCAGGTCGCCTTTACGGCGGGCTGCTTCCAGTTCCTGACGGGACTGCTCGATCTTTTGCTGGATCTGCGCAGAACCCTGCACTTCGGCTTTTTCCGAGGTCCAGATTTCTTCGAGGTCCGAATACTCGCGTTCCAGGCGAACAATTTCTTCCTGAAGTTTTTCCAGGCGTTTCTTCGCCGGCTCGTCTTCTTCTTTCTTCAGGGCCTGGGATTCAACTTTCAGCTGAATCAGGCGCCGATCCAGACGGTCCAGCACTTCGGGCTTCGAATCGATCTCCATCCGAATGCGGCTGGCCGCTTCGTCGATCAAGTCGATGGCCTTGTCCGGCAACTGCCGATCAGTGATGTAGCGATGGCTCAGTTTCGCCGCCGCGATGATCGCACCGTCGGTGATCGCGACTTTATGGTGGACCTCATACCGCTCTTTCAAACCACGCAGGATCGCGATGGTGTCTTCTTCGCTCGGTTCTTCCACCAATACTTTCTGGAAGCGACGCTCAAGGGCCGCGTCCTTCTCGATGTACTGGCGGTATTCGTTCAGCGTGGTCGCACCCACGCAATGCAACTCGCCCCGCGCCAGTGCCGGCTTGAGCATGTTGCCCGCATCCATCGAGCCTTCACCTTTACCGGCGCCGACCATGGTGTGCAGTTCGTCGATAAACAGAATGATCTGCCCTTCCTGCTTCGACAGTTCGTTCAGCAGGGATTTGAGGCGCTCTTCGAACTCGCCACGGAACTTGGCGCCGGCAATCAGCGACCCCATGTCCAGGGACAGCAGGCGCTTGCCTTTAAGGCCGTCCGGCACTTCACCATTGATGATGCGCTGGGCCAGGCCTTCGGCAATCGCGGTTTTACCCACGCCAGGTTCGCCGATCAGCACCGGGTTGTTCTTGGTGCGACGCTGCAGGACCTGGATGGTGCGACGAATTTCGTCGTCACGGCCGATCACCGGGTCAAGCTTGCCTTCTTCGGCGCGCTTGGTCAGGTCGACGGTGTATTTGTCCAGGGCCTGGCGGGACTCCTCGTGGTTAGGGTCATTTACCGCCTCGCCGCCGCGCAGGTTGTTGATGGCGTTTTCCAGGGCTTTTTTGCTCACGCCCTGGCCCAGCAACAACTTGCCGAGTTTGCTGTTGTCGTCCATCGCGGCGAGCAGCACTACTTCACTGGAGATGAACTGGTCACCCTTTTGCTGCGCCAGTCGATCCGCCTGGTTAAGCAGACGCGCCAGATCCTGGGACATGTTCACGTCGCCAGTCGGGTTTTGGATTTTCGGCAGTTGGTCGAGCTCTTTGCTCAACTCCTTGCGCAGGCTGTTGACGTCGAAGCCCACCTGCATCAGCAAGGGTTTGATGGAACCGCCTTGCTGCTCCAGGAGCGCTTGCATCAAGTGCGCAGGCTCGATGGCCGAATGATCCAGGCCAACCGCCAGAGATTGGGCATCGGATAAAGCCAACTGCAATTTGCTGGTTAAACGATCAATACGCATTAGTCACCTTCCTTTTGAGCAGGCCGGAGCTATGAACAAACACATCCTGAATGAAGAAACCTGCCAGATACCCTTATAGATGGGGTGGATTCTGGAAGATTCAAGCGGGCGACCGCTGACTTGCGTCAGGATTGACCCAAGTCAAAGGAGTCTAGCGTTCAAGCCAGACAAGGGAGGCAAACCGACCGGTGCGCGGGCTGCGACGGTAGGAATAGAAGCGGGGATCCGTCACGGTGCACAAGCCGCCACCGTACACGGCAGTGACGCCGCGGGCGGCAAGCCGCAGGCGGGCCAGCTGATAAATGTCGGCCATGAACTTGCCCGGGTTCTGACTGGGCACGAACGCCTCAATCGTTTCCGGAAGTTGCTGCATAAAGGTTTCACGCACTTCCGGGCCGACTTCAAAGGCTTGCGGACCGATGGCCGGCCCCAGCCACACCAGTACGTCGGCAGGCTCGGTATCCAGGCTTTCAACGGTCGCTTCCAATACGCCAGCGGCCAGGCCACGCCAGCCGGCATGGGCTGCCGCGACGCGGGTACCGGCGCGATTGCAAAACAAGGCAGGCAGGCAATCAGCCGTCATCGAAGTGCAGGCGATGCCGGGAGTGCTGGTCCAACTGCCATCGGCTTCGGCAGTCCGGCCGGGATCCGCCTCGACGACAACCACACCGTGAACCTGGCGCAACCAGGCGGGCTGGATATTGAAGGCAGCGCAGAGACGACGGCGATTTTCGAGCACGGCATCGAGGCTGTCCTCGACATGATCGCCGAGATTTAGGCTGTCGAACGGCGCCACGCTGACGCCGCCCGCACGGGTGGTAACGCAGGCTTTCACCCCGGCCGGCGCGGGCCAGTCAGGAATCAGCCAGTCACTCATCCGATAAACGCCTCGCGATCCTGCTTGAGCAGCGACAACAACCAGACAAAATCGTCTGGGAGTGGCGATTCCCAGCTCATCCGTTTACCGCTCGTCGGATGATCCAGCTCCAGGAAGCGTGCATGCAGCGCCTGGCGCGGGAAGGTTTTCAGCGAATCAACCATGGTTGCACTGGCCGCCGGCGGAATGCGGAAGCGGCCACCGTAGGCCGGATCTCCGACCAACGGGAAGTTGATGTGCGCCATGTGCACCCGAATCTGGTGGGTACGACCGGTTTCCAGCTTTACCCGCACGTGAGTGTGGGAGCGGAAACGCTCAAGCACGCGGTAGTGGCTGACGGCTTGCTTGCCGCCTTCCATCACCGCCATGCGCTGGCGCTGCTGGCCGTGGCGGCCGATCGGGGCATTGATTTTGCCACCGGCGGTTACCACGCCGATCACGATGCATTCGTAGATCCGGCTGACGCTGCGGCTCTGCAGTTGTGTGACCAGCTGCGTCTGCGCCTGAATGGTCTTGGCTACCACCATGAGGCCGGTGGTGTCCTTGTCCAGGCGGTGCACGATGCCGCAGCGCGGGACATTGATGATGTCCGGCACGTGGTGCAACAAGGCATTGAGCAGCGTGCCATCAGCGTGCCCGGCGGCCGGGTGAACCACCAGGCCGGCAGGTTTGTTGATCACCAGGATGTCGTCGTCTTCATAGACGATGTCCAGTTCAATGTCCTGGGCGATCCATTCTCCCTGGGCTTCCTGCTCGGCAGTCAGCTCAAGAATCGCACCACCATGGACTATGTCTCGCGGGCGGATAACCGCTCCATCCACAGTCAGGCGGCCGTCTTTGATCCAGGCGGAAAGGCGCGAGCGCGAGTGCTCAGCGAATAATTGTGCGGCGACTTGATCGAGGCGTTGGCCGCCCAATTCGGACGGCACCTCTGCGCGAAGTTCAATTTTATCGGACATGCTCAGACTAGGCGTGGCACAGCCTTTGGTTTCGGCTGCGCGCTTGTGGTTAAATACGGCGTCTTTTGCCCCGAGGCTTTCCAAGGGGCGCTCATCATAACAGGACGGCCCCGCCCAAGACAGCGGCCGTCATAGGGACGCAAGCCGCCATGCAAGTGAAACACCTGCTGCTGATCGCCATCCTCGCCATGACTGCTGCTTGCTCGTCAACAAAGGAAGTCGTCGACGAAAACCTGAGCGAGGTCGAGCTGTACCAACAAGCTCAGACCGACCTGAACAACCACAGCTACACCAGCGCCACGGCAAAACTGAAGGCACTGGAGTCGCGGTATCCGTTCGGGCGTTACGCCGACCAGGCCCAGCTCGAGCTGATCTACGCCAACTACAAGAACGCCGAGCCGGAAGCTGCCAAGTCCGCCGCCGAGCGTTTTATCCGCCTGCACCCTCAGCACCCGAACGTGGACTACGCCTACTACCTCAAGGGCCTGACCTCGTTTGACCAGGACGTTGGCCTGCTGGCGCGCTTCCTGCCGCTGGACATGACCAAGCGTGACCCGGGCGCTGCCCGCGACTCCTACAACGAGTTCGCCCAGCTCACCAGCCGCTACCCCAACAGCCGCTACGCGCCGGACGCCAAGCAGCGCATGATCTACCTGCGCAACCTGCTGGCTTCCTACGAGATCCACGTAGCCGACTACTACCTGACCCGCCAGGCGTATGTCGCTGCCGCCAACCGTGGCCGTTACGTAGTGGAAAACTTCCAGGAAACCCCATCGGTGGGTGACGGCCTGGCCGTGATGACCGAGGCTTACCAGCGCCTGCACCTGGACGCCCTGGCGGCCACCAGCCTGGAAACCCTGAAGCTCAACTACCCGGACCACCCAAGCCTGAAGGACGGCCAGTTCGTACCGCAGGTTGCCGAAGCCGACAACCGCTCGTGGTTGAGCAAGTACACCCTGGGCCTGATCGAGTCCCGTCCACCGCTGCCGCCGGGCGAAACCCGCGCCAACCAGGACATCATCAAGCAATACCAGGACGCCAAGGATTCGATTCCATCGGACCTCAAGCCGCGTGACGAAAACGGCGACATCATCGAAGAGCAAGGGCCTCAAGCCCTGGGCAACAACGAAGATCGCTCGTGGTTCAGCTACATGACTTTCGGTATCTTTGACTGATTGTTCGCCGCGATGCAAAAAGGGAGCTCTTCGGAGCTCCCTTTTTTATTGCGCTGCATAATTGCGCTGTGCGCCCATCACGTCCTTGGCTAAACTGCGGGATTCCTTGTCGAGAAGCTGCCCACCATGGTTCGTCTACTGTTCTGGATCGCCGTTATTGCTGCCGCGGTATGGTTTTGGCGCAAATTCAAAAGTCCGGCCGCCAAACAGCAGCGGCCCAGCGAACAGGGCCCGATCCAGATGGTTCGTTGCGCCCACTGTGGCCTTCACCTGCCACAGGATCGAGCCTTGAGCCTGCGCCAGGAATGGTATTGCACCCAGGCGCATCTGGAGCAAGGGCCGAAATCTATCCAGCGTTGATTCGGCCTGCCGGCGCATACGGGGCCGGATCAATGATCGGCTCATGTCCCAGCAACAAATCGGCAAACAGTTGGCAGGACGCCGGCGCCAGCACCAGGCCATTGCGGTAATGCCCGCAGTTGAGCCACAGCCCGTCGAAACCTGGCACCTTGCCAATATACGGAATGCCCTCCGGCGAGCCGGGCCGCAAACCGGCCCAATGCCCCACCACTTCGGCATCGGCCAGGGCCGGAATCAACTCGACGGCAGAGGCTTTCAGGCTTTCCAGTGCAGAGTCGGTGGGCGTCTTGTCGAACCCCTCGTGCTCCAGCGTGCTACCAATCAGAATGTGCCCATCCCGCCGGGGAATCGCATAACGCCCCTTGGCCAGGACCATGCACGACAAGAAGTCCGACGCACACTTGTACAAGATCATCTGCCCCTTGACCGGCTCCACGGGCAACTCAAGCCCCAGGCGGCCCAGCAACTCACCGCTCCAGGCGCCGGCGGCCAGCACTACCTGATCGCCATGGATCGGCCCGAGCGCCGTATTCACCCCAACAACCTTGCCGCCCTGCTGAATAAACCCATCAACCGCACACTGCTCGTGAATCGTCACGCCCGGCAGGGCCAACAAGGCCGCCTTGAGGGATTTGACCAACCGCGGATTACGCACATTGGCCACATCCGCCATATAGATCGCCTGGGAAAACCCGGCACCCAGCACCGGCACAGCGTCATGGGCAGCTGAAACATCCACCTTGCTCAGCGGGCGCCCTTCGCGGGCTGCCCAGGCAAGCGCCTCGGTTTCATCATCCAGGTCCAGCCAATACAGGCCGGTGGTGTGAACTTCCGGGTCAATGCCAGTAGCCGCGAACAGACGCTCTGCCAGTTGCGGGTAAAAATCCTGGGACCAGTGCGCCAGGGCCGTCACGGCCGGGCTGTAGCGCCACGGGTAGAGCGGGGAGACAATGCCGCCGCCGGCCCAGGAAGACTCCTGACCGACCGCCGAACGATCCAGCAACACAACCGCTTGCCCTTGGGTCGCCAGGTTGAACGCCGTCAACAACCCGATTACCCCACCACCCACAACCACTACTTGCTGTTGCTTAGCCATTGTTCGATCCAGCCGATAAAAAGAAAAAGGCACGCCCGGCGCCCAATCGTCCAGCTTCCTCATCATTGCCCCCAGCACGCCTTGCGCGTCATATCAGGCGCGGCTCCCGGATTGCTTCGCGCACCGGTACTGCTCAGGCTGAAGGCGGCACAGGGATCGCCCGCCATCACCGAGTCAATTGCCGGCGTGGCAAGCAGAACGAAATCCTGAGGGTTCAATGCAGGGGTGATTCTATAGCGATCATTGCCGGCGATGACGCCAGTTGCATCAATAAAAGTGCCGTTCCTCGCGTAATAGCGCTCAAGGTACTGTGCCTGCTCACTCAGCAACCCGGCAATTTCCGCGCGATAGACCTTTTTCATATGGCTGAGATACCCGGGATAGGCGACGCCCGCCAGGAGTCCGACGATCGCCACGGCGATCAGTAATTCGATCAGGGTGAAGCCTGTGCAATCCTTGCCCATCGTGCTGCTCACCTATTGAAGTTGTCGCCACATGATTCGTCGAAAACGCTCGCCGGGCCCGCTGCCCACACGGGCATACACAGACTCCAGGACGGAGCGTGAGTGCCCACTGACGCCCACTGATGTCACGCGATAGACCGTGGCCTGGGCCTCTGCCGGGAGTTGAGCCAAACCCGTTCCCGGCCCCAGATTTTGAATACCGTAGACGCCATCTTTCATCCCTATCCAGGTCACAGTCGATACGGGATTCGTCCCCGGCCCCACTACCGAAACCGATTCGGCAGGTGGCGCGCACGCGGCCGTCGAGTGGCAAGGGCGCAGGGCGAAACCTGACGCCTGCACCAAAGACTCGCCAAGCCTGAGGCCGCTTTCGGCCTGCTGAAACGACTGGTTGCGCTGCCGAAGGCTGCCGGTAATTTTTTCTTGCGAGATTGCTCCCTGCATCGAAGACACTCCGAGGAGTGCCAACAGCAGCAGGAATACCAGGCTGATCAGCAAAACCATGCCTGCCTGCCTCGAACGAGAGAGGTAATAACCCATGGGCACGCTACTCCAGGCGATTACGTAGTGCCGCGACCACGCTGTAGGCCTGGTCTTTCACCAACCCATTTGGATCCTGAAGTGTCAGCAGAATCCGCACGCTGCGGATGAGCGACTCATCGCCGGGGTTGGGGTCATATCGGCTGACAACCGTTGAGCCTGGCTTCTCGGCCACGCCGAAACTGATATCGAATGCCCCCACGTTATCCACCAGCACCGCTTTGCTCGGGGCCGCCAGCGTGCTGAACTTCAGCTGCCCGCCCTCAAAGGTGTAGGTCAGCTTGCGCAGTGGGAAGTGGATTTGCCCGGGCGTCGCTGCCGGCGGGCTTCCAACATAGGCGTGGGCAGAGCCGGTGCAATCGGAAAGCACCGTCCAGTCCGGCTTGCTGCCACCCTCCCCGACGTCGGCGGTCACCAGCGTCAGGGACCGGGAACTGCCGGTGGTACTCCATCCAATGGGACGATCAAAACCTGCGGGAGCGTTGCTGATTGATGCAGCGGACAAGCAGCCAAACATGCCCGCCTGGCGTATTTCCTGTATCAGCTTGCCAAGGGCGAACCGTGCATCATCCTGCAACAGCGAAGCCGCACTCTGGCTGGCATAAGTGGTTCGGGAGCTGAGTGCAATCTGGGTCACCCCCAGGATCAACATCAGGCCGAGGGCCAATGCCAGCAGCATCTCCACCAGGCTGAAACCGCACACTGGACCTCTCATGGCAACACCCTCGGGTCGACTGCAACCCGGCTGGTCAGGGTGAACGTTTCCCGGGTGCCTTGAGCCTTCGCTCCACGGGAGTCGTCCCAACTGATGCTGATGGTCACCTCTCGCTGATTGACCGCAACCGACCCCTTGGCGCTTTCCCCGGCGAACCCGACGATATTCGCTTCAAAGTCGTGCAGGTCCAGATCACGCACACTCGCGACCGAGGTGCTGGAGGGCGCGCGTTCACCCTGGCCCCAGGAGTAATCAGCACCCGAATTGGCGCGGATCCGGTCGAGCATGTCGTAGGCAATGAAACTGGCCTGACTGGTCATCCTGGAACTGTCGGTGTATTTCAATGCATTGAGCTGAATGACTGCCGCCCCTAGCAGGCCGACAGCGAGGATCAGCACAGATACTAGGACCTCGATCAGGGTCATTCCGGCCTGGGTCGGTTGCGGGTGGGGCGTTACGGGAAAAGCGTTCATTACCATCGCCATCCATGTCGAAGGTCATCAGAAAGCAGCGCAAACCTGCTGTGCGACGCAAGACTAGCGCCGGTATTGCCTGGGCGCTGCCCCCCGGAACAAAGCGAAATACTTTGGACAGAATGGCCACCATTCGACCCGCCGGACTGGACGCTATAACTATGTCTGCCATCCGGCACCGACCGAAAAAGCACACCGCGTCCACGGAGGGACGGCACATGAAACAACGAGGTTTCTCGCTGATTGAGCTGGTTCTGGGCCTGTTCCTGAGCGGCATCCTGGCCAATCTGGCAGTGCCGAGCCTCAAGGGGCTGCTCGAGTCGCAACGACGCCAGAGCGCCGCCGAATCCCTTGCCGGCGGACTGCGTTATGCCCGCACAGAAGCCATCGCACGCAATCGCACGGTGGTTATCCATGCATTGGACGATGACTGGAGCCGGGGTTGGAGGGTGATACTGGACCTGAACGGTCGCGGCCATCTGGACGACAAAAACCCGGTGCTGCTGGAGCGCCAGGACAGTGGGCAGATACCGATTGTGGGGAATACGCCGGTGAGAACCCAGATACGCTTCAGCAGCCTGGGTGAACCGCTGCTGTCAGCAGGGGCATTCAGCGCCGGCACCGTCCACGTGTGTGCGACGGACCAGCAACTGAGCCTGTATCAAATAGTGCTGGCCGCCAGCGGGCGTATCAGCCTGCGCAGTAACAAGACCGAGCAGGCTTTGTGCCGGGGCTATGCCGGTACTCCGGGCCTCAGAGCAGCGAACGAACCCGCAGCTCCTTGGGCATGGAGAAAGTGATGTTCTCTTCACGGCCAGCCAGTTCATCAGCGCCCGTGGCGCCCCAGGCCTGCAGTTGCTGAATAACGCCACGCACCAGGACTTCCGGGGCCGAGGCTCCGGCAGTGATGCCAATGCGTTCGACACCGTCGAACCAGCTGCGCTGCATGTCTTCGGCACCATCGATCAGGTAGGCCGGGGTGGCCATGCGCTCGGCCAGTTCGCGCAGGCGGTTGGAGTTGGAGCTGTTGGGGCTCCCCACCACCAGCACAACATCGCATTCGTCGGCCAATTGCTTGACCGCATCCTGGCGGTTCTGGGTGGCGTAGCAGATGTCATCCTTGCGTGGACCGCCGATGGCCGGGAAGCGCGAGCGCAAGGCATCGATGACGCGGCTGGTGTCGTCCATGGACAAGGTGGTCTGGGTAACGAAAGCCAGCTTTTCAGGGTTGTGCACCTGCAATGCAGCGACGTCTTTTTCGTCTTCCACCAGGTAGATCGCACCACCATTGCTGCCATCGTACTGGCCCATGGTGCCTTCGACTTCCGGGTGACCGGCGTGGCCGATCAGGATGCATTCACGACCATCACGGCTGTAGCGCGCGACCTCGATGTGCACCTTGGTCACCAGCGGGCAGGTGGCGTCGAACACTTTCAGGCCACGGCCTGCTGCTTCGGTGCGTACCGCCTGGGAAACGCCGTGAGCGCTGAAGATGACGATAACGTCGTCCGGCACCTGGTCCAGTTCTTCAACGAAGATGGCCCCGCGGCTGCGCAGGTCTTCGACCACAAACTTGTTGTGGACGACTTCATGGCGCACGTAAATCGGCGGCCCGAAAACTTCCAGGGCGCGGTTGACGATTTCAATCGCCCGGTCCACGCCGGCGCAGAAGCCACGGGGGTTGGCGAGTTTGATTTGCATGCTGTGCCTCGTGTCTTGCCCTGTAGGATCGAGCTTGTGTGGCGAGGGCGCTTGCTCCCGCTGGGCTGCGAAGCAGCCCCAACAAGCTCGCCCCTGCAGTAGGCCGATTTCGTTAGTTACAGCGCTTTAACGTCGATGATTTCAACATCAAAGGTCAAGGTTTTCCCGGCCAACGGGTGGTTGAAGTCGATGGTCACTTGCGCGTCATCAAAGGCTTTCACCACACCCGGCAGCTCGGTATTCGCCGCATCGTTGAAGATCACCAGCAAGCCTTCCGACAGCTCCATGTCCTGGAACTGCGAACGCGGGATGATCTGCACGTTTTGCGGGTTGGGCTGGCCAAAGGCGTTTTCCGGCAGGATCTGCAGGTTGCGCTTGTCGCCGGCCTTGAAACCGAACAGTGCCGCTTCGAAACCCGGCAGCAGGTTGCCGTCGCCGACCTTGAAGGTCGCCGGGGCCTTGTCGAACGTGCTGTCGACCGTGTCGCCATTCTCCAGGCGCAATGCGAAATGCAAGGTGACTTCCGTGTTCTGGCCAATGCGTTGCTCAGCCAATACCTGTTCAGTCATGAACGGTCTCTCCGGTTTTCTTGCTTTTGAACATATCCAACGCCAGCATGATTGCACCGACGGTGATGGCGCTGTCGGCAAAGTTGAACGCCGGGAAGTACCAGCGGTTCTGCCAATGCACCAGAATAAAGTCGATCACATGGCCCAGGGCAATGCGGTCGTAGAGGTTGCCCAATGCGCCACCCAGCACCAGCGCCAACGCAACGGCCAGCCAGGTGTCGTTACGCCCCAGGCGCTTGAGCCAGACTACCAGCACGGCACTGACCACCACGGCGATCAGGGCAAACAGCCAGCGCTGCCAGCCGGAGCTGTCAGCCAGGAAGCTGAACGCAGCGCCGGTGTTGTAGGCCAGGGTCCAGCTGAAGTAGTCGGGAATCACCACGATCTGCTGGTACATCTCCAGGGCGCCTTCGAAGTGAGCCTTGCTGAGCTGGTCAATGACCAGCACCAGCACGCTCAACACGAGCAAGCCCAGGCGTCCAAAACGACTGGCTTCAGGCATAGTGACGAACCTCGCCAGCGCCAGAGATGTTGTCGACACAGCGACCGCAGATTTCCGGATGCTCAGGGTTCACGCCGACATCTTCACGGCAGTGCCAGCAACGGGCGCACTTGGCGAAGGAGGACTTGACCACCTTGAGCTTGAGACCCGGGACTTCGGTCGCGACGGCATCTGCAGGCGCCTGGGCAAACGGCGCCAGGCTGGCGGTCGAGGTGATCAGGACGAAGCGCAGTTCGTTGCTCAGCTTGGCCAGGTCAGCGGTCAGGCCTTCCTCGGCAAACAGCGTGACCTCGGCCTGCAGGTTACCGCCAACGGCCTTCGCCGCGCGCTGCACTTCCAGCTCCTTGTTCACGGCAACCTTGACGGCCATTACGCCTTCCCAGTACTCGCGGCCCAGCTCGAAGTCGGCCGGCAATTCGGTCAGGCCTTCGTACCAGGTGTTGAGCATCACGGACTCGTTCCGCTCGCCCGGCAGGTATTCCCACAGTTCGTCGGCGGTGAATGCCAGGATCGGGGCGATCCAGCGCACCAGCGCTTCAGAGATGTGGTACAGCGCGGTCTGCGCCGAACGGCGGGCCTTGCTGTTGGCGCCGGTGGTGTACTGGCGGTCCTTGATGATGTCGAGGTAGAAACCACCCAGCTCCTGTACGCAGAAGTTGTGGATCTTCGAGTAGACGTTCCAGAAGCGGTATTCGCCGTAGTGCTCTTGCAGCTCGCGCTGCAGCAACAGGGTACGGTCCACGGCCCAACGGTCCAGGGCGAGCATTTCCTCGGCCGGCAGGATGTCGGTGGCCGGGTTGAAACCGGTCAGGTTCGACAGCATGAAGCGTGCGGTATTACGGATCCGGCGGTAGGCATCGGCGCTGCGCTGCAGGATCTGCTCGGAAACGGCCATCTCGCCCGAGTAATCGGTAGAGGCAACCCACAGGCGCATGATGTCGGCGCCCAGGGTGTCGTTGACCTTTTGCGGCGCGATCACGTTGCCCAGGGACTTGGACATCTTGCGACCGTTCTCGTCGACGGTGAAACCGTGGGTCAGCAGCTCGCGGTACGGGGCGTGATCGTCGATCGCGCAACCGGTCAGCAACGAGGAGTGGAACCAGCCACGGTGTTGGTCCGAACCTTCCAGGTACAGGTCGGCACGCGGGCCGGTCTCGTGGCCCATCGGGTGCGAGCCGCGCAGTACGTGCCAGTGGGTGGTACCCGAGTCGAACCAGACGTCGAGGGTGTCGCTGATCTTGTCGTACAGCGGCGCTTCGTCGCCCAGCAACTCGGCGGCGTCCAGCTTGAACCAGGCTTCGATGCCCTCTTGTTCAACGCGCTGGGCAACCTCTTCCATCAGCTCGACGGTACGTGGGTGCAACTCGCCGCTTTCCTTGTTCAGGAAGAACGGAATCGGCACGCCCCAGTTGCGCTGGCGGGAGATGCACCAGTCCGGACGGTTGGCGATCATCGAGTGCAGGCGCGCCTGGCCCCAGGCCGGAACGAACTTGGTGTCTTCGATCGCCTTGATCGCACGCTTGCGCAGGGTTTCGCCGCGGGTAGGCTCTTTGTCCATGCCGATAAACCACTGCGCAGTGGCGCGGTAGATCAGCGGGGTCTTGTGACGCCAGCAGTGCATGTAGCTGTGGGTGATGGTTTCGGTGTGCAGCAGCGCACCGACTTCCGCCAGCTTGTCGACGATCGCCGGGTTGGCCTTGAAGATGAACTGGCCACCGAAGAATTCCAGGGACGGCACGTACACGCCGTTGCTTTGCACGGGATTGATGATGTCGTCGTTGACCAGGCCGTACTGCTTGCAGATCACGAAGTCGTCTACGCCATAGGCAGGCGAGCAGTGAACCACGCCGGTGCCGGCGCCCAGTTCAACGTACTCGGCCAGGTAGATTGGCGACAGGCGGTCGTAGAACGGGTGACGGAAGTTGATCAGTTCCAGCGCGGACCCGGTAGTGGTCGCGATCACCGAGCCTTGCAGGTTGTAGCGGGCCAGGCACGCCTCCACCAGCTCTTCAGCCAGCACCAGCAGTTTGTCACCGACGTCCACCAGGGCGTAGGTGAATTCCGGGTGCACGTTCAGCGCCTGGTTGGCCGGGATGGTCCACGGGGTGGTGGTCCAGATCACGATGGAGGCTGGCTTGGCCAGGCTCGCCAGGCCGAAGGCTTGCGCCAGTTTGGCTTCGTCGGCGATCGGGAAGGCCACGTCGATGGTCGAGGACTTCTTGTCTTCGTACTCGACTTCGGCTTCAGCCAGGGCCGAGCCGCAATCGAAGCACCAGTTCACGGGCTTGAGGCCCTTGAACACGAAACCGCCCTTGACGATTTCGGCCAAGGCGCGGATTTCACCGGCCTCGTTCTTGAAGTTCATGGTCTTGTACGGGTTGGCCCAGTCGCCCAACACACCCAGGCGGATGAATTCGGACTTCTGCCCTTCGATCTGCTCGGTGGCGTAGGCACGGCACAGTTCGCGGGTTTTATCCGCGCCCAGGTTCTTGCCGTAGGTCACTTCGACCTTGTGTTCGATCGGCAGGCCGTGGCAGTCCCAGCCCGGGACATAAGGCGCGTCGAAACCCGAAAGGGTTTTCGAGCGGATGATCATGTCCTTGAGAATCTTGTTCAGCGCATGACCGATGTGAATCGTGCCGTTGGCATAAGGAGGGCCGTCGTGCAGGACGAATTTCGGACGATCCTTGCCAATCTCGCGCAACTTTCCGTACAGGCCAATACTGTCCCAGCGCTGCAGGATCTGCGGTTCGCGCTGTGGCAGGCCGGCCTTCATTGGGAAGGCGGTGTCCGGAAGGTTTAGCGTGGCTTTATAGTCGGTCATTTAAGGCTCTTCATTAGCGATGGGCGCTAGGTGCGGCTAGTGCACGGGCGGCGGCGACATCCGCATTGATCGCCGTTTTCAACGCCTCCAGGGAGGCGAAACGCTGCTCTTCACGCAGCTTTTGGTGGAAAGCCACCGTCAAACGCCGGTCATACAAATCACCGGCAAAATCCAAAAGGTGAACTTCCAGGTGGGCTTTGCCATCACCTGCAACCGTGGGCCTGACGCCTATGTTGGCGACTCCGGGCCACGATTGGCCGTCGATGTCGACACTCACCAGGTAAACCCCGGTCAGTGGCACACGACGGCGCTTGAGCTGCACGTTGGCGGTTGGCGTACCCAGTTGGCGCGCCAGCTTCTGGCCGTGCAGCACCCGCCCGGCAATCCGGAACGGGCGACCGAGCAAACGCTCGGCCAAGGCGAAGTCGGCAGCGGCCAGGGCGTTACGCACCTGGGTACTGCTCACGCGCAGGCCGTCCAGTTCGACGGTTTGCGCGGCTTCGACGGTAAAACCCTGGGTGACGCCGGCCTGCTGCAGGAAATCGAAATCCCCTACCCGGTCGCAACCGAAACGGAAGTCGTCGCCGACCTCCAGATGCTGCACGCCGAGGCCGTCCACCAGGATACGGTCGACGAACTCGGCGGCGCTGAGGCTGCGCAAGCGCTGGTTGAAAGCCAGGCAGAGGACGCGGTCCACACCTTCTTCAGCCAGCAGTTGCAGCTTGTCCCGCAGGCGGGCCAGACGCGCCGGCGCCGTCTGCGGGGTAAAGAATTCGCGCGGCTGTGGTTCAAAAATCACCACGCAGCTGGGCACGCCCAACTCAACCGCACGCTCACGCAGGCGGGCCAGGATAGCCTGGTGGCCACGGTGAACACCGTCAAAGTTGCCAATAGTGGCGACGCAGCCCCGATGCTGGGGGCGCAGGTTGTGGAGACCTCGAACCAGCTGCATAACGCGCTTCTTGCTCATAAAGTGGTCGATTATAACCACACCCGGCCCCGGACGACAGGCAACAGCGCAGGCCATTTGCGCGAATCGATAAAACAACCGTCTTATCGACGAAAAGTCTCTAGCTCAGCGACTTGCGATTGAAATCCCGCAAGCGGAAGCCCATCAGCAGCAACATGCCGAAGTACACCAGCACACCAGCCGCCACCAACGCTCCCAGGCGCATGAAGCGCTCGAGCATATGGCCCTGCTCCCAGGCCGGCATGAAGTGCATCAGGCCCAGCAGTACCGCGGCCATCGTCCCCACCGCCACCACCAACTTGAGCGCAAACGAGCCCCAGCCCGCCTGAGGCTGGAACATTTTCTGTTTACGCAGCTGATAAAACAGCAGCCCGGCGTTGATGCAGGCCCCCACACTGATCGCCAGCGCCAGCCCGGCATGCTTCAGCGGACCGATGAACGCCAGGTTAAGCAGCTGGGTAACCACCAGGGTGAAGATCGCGATCTTTACCGGGGTACGGATGTTTTGTTGAGCATAAAAGCCGGGAGCCAGCACCTTGATCACGATAATGCCCAGCAGCCCAACGGAATAGGCGATCAGCGCACGCTGGGTCATCGAGGCGTCAAACGCAGTGAACTGGCCGTACTGGAACAGCGCGACCGTCAGTGGCTCGGCGAGCAACCCCAGGGCCACGGCACACGGCAGCACCAGCACGAAGCACAGGCGCAGGCCCCAGTCGAGAATCCGCGAATATTCGTGGCGGTCTTTGCTGGCATAGGTACGCGACAGCGTTGGCAGCAGGATGGTGCCGAGTGCCACGCCGAGCACGCCGGACGGCAATTCCATCAGACGGTCGGCGTAGTACATCCACGACACCGAACCCGAGACTAGCAGCGAGGCGAAGGCGGTGTTGATGATCAGGGAAATCTGGCTGACGGAAACCCCGAGGATGGCCGGCAGCATGTTGCGCATCACCCGCCAGACGCCGGTGTCCTTGAGATTCAAACGCGGCAGCACGAGCATGCCGATTTTCTTCAGGTGCGGCAGCTGGTACAGCAGTTGTGCCAGGCCACCAGCCAGGACCGCCCAGCCGAGGGCCATCACAGGCGGATCGAAATACGGTGTCAGGAACAGCGCAAAAATAATCATGCTGACGTTAAGCAGGGTCGGCACGAAGGCCGGCACCGAGAAACGGTTCCAGGTATTGAGGATCGCCCCGGCCAGGGACGACAGGGAAATCAGCAATATATAAGGAAAGGTCACCCGCAACAGATCAGTGGTCAGGGCGAATTTTTCCGGTGTATTGGCAAAACCGGGGGCCGTGGCCCAGATCACCCAGGGCGCGGCGAGCATCCCGGCGATCGTCACCAGCGTCAGCACCAACGTCAGCAAACCCGAAACATAGGCAATGAAGGTGCGGGTCGCCTCCTCGCCTTGCTGGGCCTTGTACTCCGCCAGAATCGGCACGAATGCCTGGGAAAAAGCCCCCTCGGCGAAGATCCGCCGCAGCAGGTTGGGCAGTTTAAAGGCAATGAAGAAGGCATCCGTGGCCATGCTGGCGCCAAAAATACGTGCCAGCAGCGTGTCACGCACAAACCCCAGAACCCGGGAAATCATAGTGATAGAGCTGACAGCGGCCAACGATTTGAGCAGATTCATTGAAAGAGTTTTTGCCTATAGATAAAGAGCAGGCGAACAAACGGCCCACATATGCGATACTCCGCGCCTGCAACAAGCACAGAGCCAAAGCTCGCGAGTTTACAGGTCAAGCGCCGGAAATAAATCACCCGCCTCTTAAGATCGACCACTCAGCAGTTCGCATCACACGCCCTTGACAAGACTTCAACTCATCGGCATGATTCGCGGCCTATTTTGTTTGCTATTTCCTAAAAAGTCTTTCGAGGAGCTCGACGGTGGCCAACACACCTTCCGCCAAAAAACGTGCAAAACAGGCTGAGAAGCGTCGCAGCCACAACGCCAGCCTGCGTTCCATGGTTCGTACCTACATCAAGAATGTAGTTAAAGCCATTGACGCAAAAGACGCTGAAAAAGCTCAAGCTGCTTACGTTCTGGCTGTGCCAGTTATCGACCGTATGGCCGATAAAGGCATCATCCACAAGAACAAAGCTGCTCGCCATAAAGGTCGTCTGAATGGCCACATCAAGGCTCTGAACCTTGCTGCTGCAGCCTAAGCGATAAGCTTGTTAAAAAACCGACCCCAGGGTCGGTTTTTTATTGCCTGCGATTTGGGAAAGCCAAAAAAAGAGCCGGCATGCCGGCTCTGCTTCAGATTTATTGCGCTGTGGGCCACGGCAGGATCGGAATCGCCGTCACCGCATTCTGCGGGCTGCCTTCGATCAAGCGGTCGCTGTAGACCAGATACACCAGGGTATTGCGCTTCTTGTCGAGGAAACGCACCACCTGCATGGTCTTGAAGACCAGGGACGTGCGCTCCTTGAACACCTCATCCCCATCCTTCAGCTCGCCCTTGAAGCGAATCGCACCTACCTGGCGACAGGCAATCGACGCCTCGGCGCGATCCTCCGCCAGACCCAACCCACCCTTTACCCCGCCCGTCTTGGCGCGAGACAGGTAGCAGGTCACGCCATCCACCTTCGGGTCATCAAAGGCCTCGACCACGATCCGGTCATTGGGGCCGACAAACTTGAACACCGTCGACACCTGGCCAATCTCTTCGGCCGACGCCAGCAACGGCATCGCCAGCAGCAAACCGAGCAATCCCTTCATTACGCGCATCGAGAATTCCTTTTTTACTTAAACCAGAATCAGGTTATCCCGGTGAACCAGCTCCGGCTCAGCCATGTAACCCAACAGACCGACAATCGCCTCAGACGACTGCCCGATGATTTTCTGCGCCTCAAGGGCGCTGTAGTTGGCAAGGCCACGGGCAATCTCACGACCGTCCGGCGCCACGCACACCACCATTTCGCCACGGCGGAAGCTGCCCTGGACCAGTTTTACACCCACCGGCAGCAAGCTTTTGTTGCCTTGGGACAACGCTGAAACCGCACCAGCATCCAACACCAGGGTACCGCGCGTCTGAAGATGCCCCGCCAGCCACTGCTTGCGCGCCGCCAGCATGCCACGCTCAGGCGACAGCAGCGTACCGATGCGCTCGCCCGCCTTGAGACGATCCAGCACCCGCTCAATCCGACCGCCAACGATGATGGTATGCGCGCCGGAACGCGCCGCCAGCCGTGCCGCACGCAGCTTGGTCTGCATGCCACCACGCCCCAGGGCACCGCCGACACTGCCAGCCACCGCATCCAGCGCCGGATCATCGGCACGCGCCTCATAAATCAGCTGGGCCTCAGGGTTATTGCGCGGGTCAGCGTCGAACATGCCGTCGCGATCCGTGAGGATCACCAGCAAATCAGCCTCAACCAGGTTGGCCACCAGCGCTGCCAGGGTGTCGTTGTCACCGAAGCGAATCTCGTCGGTCACCACGGTGTCATTCTCGTTGATCACCGGGATCACCTTGAGTTCAACCAGGGCGCGCAGGGTGCTGCGGGCATTCAGGTAGCGCTTGCGGTCGGACAAGTCGTCATGGGTCAGCAGAATCTGCGCCGTGTGGCGCCCGTGCTCGGCAAAGCTGGACTCCCAGGCCTGTACCAGGCCCATCTGACCAATCGCGGCGGCAGCCTGCAGCTCATGCATCGCGCTGGGTCGCGCGGTCCAGCCGAGGCGGCTCATGCCGGCGGCAACCGCCCCGGACGACACCAACACCAACTCGACGCCGGCCTCATGCAAGGCCACCATCTGGTCCACCCAGACACTCATGGCCGCACGATCCAGCCCCTTGCCATCCGCCGTCAGCAGCGCGCTACCGATCTTAACGACCCAACGCTGCGCACCTGTCACCTTGCTCCGCATCATCTTCAACCTTAGATAGAGGGCCGCGCGACCCAGCGCCGCCCATAACGTTATTCGTGACTACCGATTTCCAGATACCAAAACGCCGCTCGATTGAGCGGCGCTTAAGTTTACTGCAACGAATCAGTCGCGCACGTAAATGATTTCCGGACCATCTTCATCATCCACGTCTTCCTCGTCCCAATCATCGTCACCGATATCATGGACCGACTTGACGCCACTGCGACGCAGGGCACGCTGATCATCCAGCGCCTGCAACTGGGCACGAGCCTCGTCTTCGATGCGCTGATCCAGTTCAGCCAGCTCGGCCTTGTAGACAGGGTCGGCGGCCAGGCGATCGGCACGGTCTTCGAGGTAACGCATGATGTCGCGAGTCAGGCGCTCAGTGCCTTCTTTGGCAATGGCCGAGATCACGTAGACCGGACCGGTCCATTCCAGGCGATCAACGATCTCCTTGACGCGCTCTTCGTGCTCTTCCTCGAGGATCTGGTCGCACTTGTTCAGCACCAACCAGCGATCACGCTCAGCCAGGGACGGGCTGAACTTGGTCAGCTCGCTGACGATCACTTCAGCAGCGTCCGGTGCACTGGTGTCATCCAGCGGCGCCATGTCGACGAGGTGCAGCAGCAAACGGGTGCGGGACAAGTGCTTGAGGAAACGGATCCCCAGGCCTGCGCCGTCGGAAGCGCCTTCGATCAGGCCCGGAATGTCCGCAACCACGAAGCTTTTCCAGCGGTCGACGCTGACCACACCCAGGTTCGGCACCAGGGTAGTGAACGGGTAATCGGCGACTTTCGGCTTGGCAGCAGACACCGAGCGAATGAACGTACTTTTGCCGGCGTTCGGCAAGCCCAGCAGGCCCACATCAGCCAGTACCTTCATTTCCAGCTTCAGGTCACGCTGCTCGCCTGGCTTGCCCGGCGTGGTCTGGCGTGGCGCACGGTTGGTACTGGACTTGAAACGGGTGTTGCCCAGACCGTGCCAGCCGCCATGAGCCACCAGCAGGCGCTGACCGGCTTTGGTCAGGTCACCAATGACTTCCTGGGTTGCGGAGTCGATCACGGTGGTGCCGACCGGAACCCGCAGCACCAACTCTTCGCCTTTTTTACCGGTGCAGTCAGTGCTGCCGCCGTTGGAGCCACGCTCGGCATCAAAGTGCCGGGTGTAACGGTAGTCCACCAGGGTGTTGAGGTTTTCGTCGGCGATCATGTAGACCGAGCCGCCATCACCACCATCACCACCGTTAGGACCACCGTTTTCGATGAATTTTTCCCGACGGAAACTCATGCAACCGTTACCGCCGTCGCCAGCTTTTACTCGGATCGAAACTTCATCAACGAACTTCATAACAAAACGCCTCTCGTCGCACGGACGAGCTTAAGAAACCAAGACATAAGACTCTTGCAAAAATGAGCGCAGCGACCTCAAGCAACGACCGCAAATCCACTGCTTTCGCCCATCACAAACAGCTTTGCAAGAGACTCACCCCACAAACGAAAAAGCCCCGTCGCGAGACAGGGCTTTTCCAGCAACTACGTAATTATGCCGCGACGACTTCAGTCTTCGGGACAATGCTCACGTAACGGCGGTTGAAAGCGCCTTTTACTTCAAACTTGATCACGCCGTCGATTTTAGCGAACAGAGTGTGATCTTTACCCATGCCAACACCGTAACCGGCGTGGAATTGGGTGCCGCGCTGACGCACGATGATGTTGCCCGGAATGATAACCTGGCCGCCATACATCTTCACGCCAAGGCGTTTGGCTTCTGAGTCGCGACCGTTACGGGTACTACCACCAGCTTTTTTGTGTGCCATGAGTCAATTCTCCTAGTGAGGAATTAGGCTGAAATTAAGCCTGAATACCGGTGATTTTGATCTCGGTGTACCACTGGCGGTGGCCCATACGCTTCATGTGGTGCTTACGACGACGGAACTTGATGATGCGGACTTTATCGTGACGACCTTGGGAGATCACTTCAGCCACAACGGTAGCGCCTGCAACAACTGGAGCGCCGATGTTCACGTCATCGCCATTGGCGACCAACAGAACGCGATCAAAAGTAACGGATTCGCCAGTAGCGATTTCCAGCTTCTCGATCTTCAGGTATTCACCTGGGGCGACCTTGTATTGCTTGCCACCAGTAACAATTACTGCGTACGACATGGTATTTCTCCGATAATCCTGCTCACCCAGCGCTTTATAAGAAGAGGTATTGGCTGGCATGGCTGCATGGGATGGACGTCCCGAATGCAATTGCGTAAGGCAGGTGCTGCCCAGGAAGTTCAGGGTGCGCGATTGTACGCAAGCTATGGAGGGGTTGCAAGTAGCCGTCTATCGCGCCTTGACACTACGGGACGTGGGTCCTAGCATGCCGCGCAACCCTTCTGGAGCGACTGTCGCTGATGCAACCCCAAGCTTTCTACCGCGCGGTGGCGGACGATTTTAGCGCCGTCGACGGCATCATCAAGAAGCAGCTGACTTCTAAAGTGCCGCTGGTCTCCAAAATTGGCGACTACATTACGTCGGCCGGCGGTAAACGCCTGCGTCCTTTATTAGTGTTGCTGTGTGGCAAGGCCCTGGGCCGCGAAGGCGATGACCTGCGCCTGCTGGCCGCGACCATCGAGTTCCTGCACACCGCCACCCTGCTGCACGACGACGTGGTCGACATGTCCGGCATGCGCCGTGGTCGCGAGACGGCCAACGCGATGTGGGGCAACGCGCCGAGCGTGCTGGTGGGCGACTTCCTGTACTCGCGCTCGTTCGAAATGATGGTCGAGCTGGGCTCGATGCCGGTGATGAAGATTCTTTCACAGGCCACGCGCATCATCGCCGAAGGCGAAGTGTTGCAGCTGTCGAAGGTTCGCGACGCCAGCACCACCGAAGAAACCTACATGGAAGTGATTCGCGGCAAAACCGCGATGCTCTTCGAAGCCTCGACCCACAGCGCCGCCGCCCTGTGCGAAGCGACGCCCGAGCAGAGCGAAGCCCTGCGCACGTTCGGCGATCACCTGGGCGTGGCCTTCCAGCTCGTGGACGACCTGCTGGACTATCGCGGCGACGCCGAAACCCTGGGCAAGAACGTCGGTGACGACCTGGCCGAGGGCAAGCCGACCTTGCCACTGATCTACACCATGCGCGAAGGCACGCCGGAACAGGCCGCCCTGGTGCGCAAGGCGATCCAGAAAGGCGGGATCGAAGACCTGGAAAGCATCCGCGAAGCCGTGGAAGCCTCGGGTTCCCTCGAATACACCGCGCAACTGGCCCGTGACTACGTGGCTCGCGCGATCCAATGCCTGGAAGCCCTTCCAGCCAGCGAATACCGGGACGCCCTGGTTGAGCTGAGTGAGTTCGCGGTCGCCCGTACTCACTGATTCTGCTCTGCTCCATGCAGGAGCTGGCTTGCCTGCGATTGCATCACCGCGGTGTAACAGACAAACCGAGGTGCCTGCATCGCAGGCAAGCCAGCTCCCACAGCGTTCTCTGGCGTTGCTGCCCCCTGCCCGGCTAAAACCCTATACAATGTGCGCTTTTTAGCCATCCTGAAACCAAAGGAGCTTTAGTGAGCACGTTGCCACCCTGCCCGAAATGCAATTCCGAATACACCTACGAAGATGGCGCCCAGCTGATTTGCCCGGAATGCGCCCATGAGTGGGCCGTCGGCGGCGAAGCCGAGGCGGCCAGCGATGAATCCGTGAAGAAAGACTCTGTGGGCAACGTCCTGCAGGACGGCGACACCATCACCGTGATCAAGGACCTCAAGGTCAAGGGCACGTCCCTGGTGGTCAAGGTCGGCACCAAGGTCAAGAACATCCGCCTGTGCGATGGCGACCACGATATCGACTGCAAAATCGACGGTATCGGCCCGATGAAACTCAAGTCCGAGTTCGTCCGCAAGGTCTGAATATGCTGCCTCCATCCCGTGCCCTGCACGGGATGGCGCTTCACCCTCCCCGCGTCACTTCCGCACTGGCGGCAAAAGGCCAGGCCTTTTGATCAAAAACAATATCCACACAGAAAAGTCCGGAAATGGCCAATAGGGACTTGCTATTCTACGAATAAGAATTATTCTCATTGAAACCCATCAAGGAGATACTTCCCATGACTTATTTGATCGATGCCTGGCTGGACCGTCCACACCCTTACTTGCGAATCCTCCATCGGGAAACCGGGGAAGTCTGCGCGGTGCTGGAAGAAGAGGCGTTAAGCGAACTGCAGGATCAGGGCGACCTGGACGTCAATGGCCTGAGTTCCAGTGAGCCCGGGGTGCTGAAGGAAGTGGTGAGAAATCTGTTTCTGTTCTGCTATGCCCGAGCGTTGCGCCCGGTGACGGATCTCAATGGCAAGTTTCATCCATGAGCAACCGCGCAAAACACTGCAGGAGCGAGCAGGCTCGCTCCTGCAGGTAAGGTCTTACAGAACGTCGAGCAGCTCGACGTCAAACACCAGAACGCTGTGCGGCGGGATGCTGCCAACGCCTTGAGCGCCGTAAGCCAGTTCGCTCGGCACGTACAGGCGCCATTTGCTGCCGGCATTCATCAGTTGCAGCGCTTCGGTCCAGCCGGCGATCACGCCGCCAACCGGGAATTCCGCAGGCTGGCCGCGCTCGTAGGAGCTGTCGAACACAGTGCCGTCGATCAGGGTGCCGTGGTAGTGAGTACGCACCTGGTCTTCACGGGTCGGCTTGGCGCCGCTACCTGCAGTCAGCACTTCAAATTGCAGGCCGGAAGCCAGGGTGGTGATGCCGTCACGCTTGGCGTTTTCAGCCAGGAAAGCCAGGCCTTCGCCAGCAGCAGCTTCAGCCTTTGCAGCGGCTTCGGCTTGCATGATTTCGCGGATGACCTTGAAGCTGGCGGCCATTTGCTCCTGGTCCACACGGCTAGGCTTGCCGGCAAAAGCGTCGGTCAGGCCAGCCAGGATCGCGTCCAGGCTCACGCCCGGTGGCGGGTTGTCGCGCAGCTGGTCGCCCAACTGACGGCCAATGCCGTAGCTCACGCGGGTTTCGTCGGTGGACAGATTAACTTCGGACATGGAAAGGCTCCGCTGTAGGACGACACAGGTGCCGTCCAAACTAAAAGGGCGAGCAGACTAGCACACAAGCCACGCCCTTGATGAGCCCCGCGCAGGAGAGCGCCAGGGGCAGATTAATGCTTGGTAACCTTGTCCAGGTAGCCCATGGCAAACGCCGACACCACGAAGGTCATGTGAATGATCACGTACCATTTCAGGTGCTCGGGATCGACGTTCTTGGCGTCCATGAACACCCGCAGCAGATGGATCGACGAAATCGCCACGATGGACGCCGCGACCTTCATCTTCAGCGACGAGGAGTCCATGGTCCCCAGCCAGTTGAGCTTCTCCTTGCTTTCGTCGATGTCCAGCTGGGAGACGAAGTTCTCGTAGCCGCTGATCATCACCATCACCAGCAGGCCGCCCACCAGGGCCATGTCGATCAACGACAGCAGCACCAGGATCACATCCGACTCGCTCATGGTGAACACGATGGGAATCACATGAAACACTTCCTGGAAGAACTTCAGGCCCAGCGCCAGCAGCCCCAGGGACAGCCCGAAATAGATCGGCGCCAACAGCCAGCGTGAGGCATACATTGCATTTTCGATAAAGCGTTCCATTGAATCTCACACAGCTTGGCTAAAAATGGCGGCGAGTATACCAGCCGCACCCAAACCCCAGAAACCGTCGAGAAAACTGATCTGTACGGCATCTGTTAAGGAATTTTTCTGCTAGTGTCGAGCTCATCAACTCGGCTCGATGATGTCGGACAGGAAAACTCAGATAATGGATGTGCGATCCCCTTTGGCCAGCCTTGGCCTGTGTGCGGCGTTGCTGATGGGCAGCGGTTGTTCCCCAAGCGATGAACACAAGCAAGCCAGTCTCGAAGAGAAAACCGCCAAGTTCGAACAATCCCTGGACGCCATCCAGGACCCCAAGCTCAAGGACGCCGTGTCCGAGCTTGGAGGCTCGCTGCTGTTGCTGGAACGGGCACGGGCCAAGCTCGCCACCAAGCCCATCGAGGCCGAGTACAGCGAAGACGCCCTGGCGCTGCTCAAGCATTACCCTACGCCGCAGGCCCTGGTCGATACCTACATCAATGGCCTGTTTGTCCTGCGCAAGGCGTCCCATTCGGACTACCTGACGGACCTGCAGCCGATCTTCCCGTTCAACTTCAACATGCCCGACCAGTTCCCCTTCCCACACGGCCTGGAATGGCAGTCGGTGACCCTGAGCAACAACAAGGTCATCCCGTTCCAGCCGGAATGGTCGGAAACCGACCCGGGCATCCAGTTGAGCCCCACCAGTTCCAACCTGACCAACCCCGATGACCTGACGGTGACCTACCCGTTCGTCGAAGGCGTCGAGACGGAGAACAAAAGCCAGCCGCAGCCCGTCACCCTCAAGGGCAAGGTGGAAGTGATTGCCCCGCGTAAAGTCTTCACCTTCGACTTGTCGAAAAAGGACGTGGGCCGCAAGCGCACCGAAGAAAACGTCACCGTCACCCTGCTGGCCCTGGAAAAGAACTACGCCGAGATCGAACTGACCAACAGCGCCCCGCTGGCGCCGGAAGTCGCGGACGAATCGCCGAACCCGTTGCTGGTGCAGGCTCGTGACACCACCGGGCAATTTCTCTCGCGCTCGGGCTCGATCAACGAAAACGCCGCGCAACTGGCGTTCTACGAGAAGCAACTGGCCGAAATGCAGAAGCAGAAGGCCTGGTCCGACGCCTTCGAGAAACAGCTGGAAGACGAGCAGAAAGCCTTCGAGCTCAAGCAGAACAGCCACTACACCAAGGTGTACTTCAATGGCCTGATCGACAATGTGCAAGTCAGCGTGCTCGACTTTTCCCAGGCCACGGTGACCCGCAAGGACCTGGACCTGCCCGTACGGCGCTTCGACAAGAACAGCCTGGAAAAAACCGTACAGCCGTTGCCGATGCCCGTCACCGTGTATGACGACCAGGCCGCAGATTGGCTCAAGGACGCCACCCTGTCCGAAGACCAACTGAAGAAAAGCGTCACCATCAACCAGTCGGTGGATGACGCCAGTGCGGCGCACGTTGAGTTCGATCACCCCTACACCTTCAACGACGACCTGCTGGGCGAGGACCGCGGCGGCGGCGATGCCCCGGTGACGTTCCTCACCGCCAACGACGAAGGCAAGCTTGGCGAGCCGATCGAACTGCCCGCCGAAGCCTACGAGGTCGACCCGGGGCGCGGCACCATCACCTATGACCTGAACCTGTTCCCTGAAAACCCGGGGTTTGCCGTCGGATCGATGCCGCTGTTCCTGGCGACCATCGAGAAAGGCAGCCTCACTGCCGGGCAACTGCCCAAGGGCCTGGAGCTGAAGGACAACGCGCTGATTGTCGACCAGAAGCTGTTCCCCTCTGACAGCTGGCGGTTCTATGCCAAGGACGCCAGCGGCAACTACCTGAAGGAAATTCTCGGCGTCAGCCACCGCGCCGAGGAATACGGCACGGCGCTCTTCGACGTGCATTACTTCTACGGCCAGCCGACGACATTGGAAACCTACCAGCGCACCGGCCTGGACACGGTGCAGTATGGGTTTGAGGTGAAGCTGGACAAACCCGAGGCGGCCCCTGCCCCCAAGCCATAGCCCCTCCCCCGCCCCCGTAGCAGCTGTCGAGCGCCAGCTGCTACGGGGGGAGTGCGGTCAGCGGATATCGCTTAGCACCGTCTGCCGCCCACCGTTGAGTTGTCGCAAGTGCGCCTGCAGGTGCAGGCACCAGATCTGCGGGTCGTCAGCCAGCTCGTAGCCGTGCAGGGTCAGGCTTTCAACAATCGAATCGAGGATGGTTTGTGCCACGAAAGGTCCGTGGAACGGGCCTTGGGACTTGATGGTGGAGGGTTGTTCGCCGGTCATTCCGGCGGCAAACAACAAGGTCCACATCCCGGTATCCCCCGCGAGAGGGCGAATGGAACATTCGATACGGGTGACCAGGCCCAGGCACTGGCGGGTGAGGCAGAGGTTGCGCGACATGGCGGCGACCCTCGGTAGATCCGGTATTCAGCCTCGCAAGGCAAGACTGTTTCTATCCAGCGACTCCTGTGGCTATCCCTTGAGCTGAGAATAGAAGAAACCCGGTACAAACCAAGGCTGGGGGACCAACGGACGACTGCCGTCACGACGGCGTCAAAAATATGCCGAAGGGACCTGGAACCAGGCCCCTTCGGCATTGATTACACCGGCTTGGTCTCAGCCAGTGCTTCCTGCGCCAACTCCTTCTCGGCTTCCTTCAGGTCATCTTCGCTGATCATCTCGGCGATCGCCCGCAGACGCTCCACCACCCGCGCATTGACGCTGCCTTCGGGGAACTGCCCCTCCTCGTCGGGCGAACCCGCAGGCTCACCCACCAGCAGGCTCAAGGCCTCGTCGGCCTGACGCACGGCATAGACGTGGAATTGCCCCTGCCGCACGGCCTGCAACACCTTCTCATCGAGCATCAGTGTCGCGACGTTGGCCTGGGGAATGATCGCCCCCTGCTCGCCGGTCAGCCCGCGGGCCTCGCAAAGACGGAAGAAACCTTCGATCTTCTCGTTGACCCCGCCGACCGCCTGCACCTCACCAAACTGGTTGATCGAGCCGGTAATGGCAAAGCACTGCTTGAGCGGCGTCTTCGACAGGGCCGAGATCAAGGTGCAGGCTTCGCCCAGGGACGCGCTGTCGCCGTCGACATAGCCGTAGGACTGCTCAAGGGCGATACTCGCCGAGATCGCCAACGGGAATTCCTGGGCATAACGGCTGCCTAGGTAACCGGTGAGGATCATCACGCCCTTGGAGTGAATCGGCTGGCCGAGGTTAACTTCACGCTCGATATCGACGATGCCGCTGCCGCCCGGGTACACCGTGGCAGAAATCCGCGCCGGCACACCAAACGCCGAGTCACCCACCTCCAGCACCGTCAGCCCGTTGCACTTGCCCACCGCCGCGCCGGCGGTGTCGATCAGGATCACTCCGGCGAGCATGTCGTCGAGAATCCGCGCCGACACCCGCCCGGTGCGCGTGGCCTTGGCCTTGAGTGCGCGCTCGATGTGCCCGGAGTCGGTGCGCTCATCACCGGCCAGGTGACGAATGAAGTCCGCCTCGCTGACCAGCTGGAACAAATCACCGATACGCGCCGACAAGCGGCCCTGGTTCTCCGCCAACCGCGCGCTGTAGGTCGCCAGCCGCGCCACCGCATCGGAGGTCAACGGCGCCATGCCTTCTTCCGAGGTGCGGGTTTTCAGCAACTGGGCGAACTGCTCCAGGCTTTCATCCACCATCGGGATGTCTTCGTCAAAATCCACCAGTACCCGGAACATCTCCTGGAAGTCCGGATCCGCGTCCTGCAACGCGTAGTACAACTGGCGGGAGCCGATGATGATCACCTTGAGCTGCAACGGGATCACTTGCGGGTTGAGGGTCACCGTGGCCAGGCGGCCCAGTTCGCCCAGCGGTGATTCCATCTTCAGCTTGCGCGATTGCAGGGCACGCTTGAGGGCGTCCCATACAAACGGCTCGCTGAGCATCTTCTCGGCTTCAAGGATCAGGAAACCACCGTTGGCACGGTGCAGCGCACCCGGGCGCAATTGGCGATAGGTGGTGTAGAGCGCGCCCTGGTCGGTGCTGTATTCAATACGGCCGAACAGGTTGTCGTAGGTCGGATGCGGCTCGAAGACCACCGGCGCGCCACCGTTAATCGGATGCCCCACCACCAGGCTCGGGCAGTACTGTTCTTCCAGCAACTTGCGGGCCTGGGCGTCGGTTTTCGCATCGTCCACCAACTGCTCGACCACGGTTTTCAGCAGGTAGACCTGCATCGCCTGCAAGTAGCCGCAGACGGCCGCGTTCTCCGCATATTTTTCGGACAACGGCGCCAGCAGTGGCTGCAAGGCCAGCGTGATGGTTTCTTCGTTGAACTGGCGCATCTGGTTATTGGACTCGCGCTTCCACTGGGGCAGGCTGGCGAGTTCTTCGTTGAGGCGTTCTTCCAGTTCGGAAATATCGGTGTGGAAACGCTCGCGGTCGGCTTCGGGCAACTGCGAGAACTCGGCCTCGTCCAGGGCCTTGCCGTCGAGCATCGGGGTAAACGCAATGTTGGTGCTGTCACGGTACAGCGCCACGTCTTTTTCCAGGGCCAGGCGCTCGATGACGTCCAGGGCACGGTCGTAACGCTGGTTGAAGGCACGGTCGATGGCGCTTTTGCGCTGTTGATACGTCGGGTGTTCAAACACCGCCGGGAAGGTCGCGACCAGGTTGTCGATCAGGCCGTTGATATCGGAGATGAACGCGGCAGCACCGCCCGCAGGCAGTTCCAGCGCGCGGGGTTCGCGAGGCTCATCGAAATTATTGACGTAGACCCAGTCGGCCGGGGTCTGCAGGCGCTTGCCTTCGGCCTTGAGGTAGCGTTTGACGAACGAAAAGCGCCCGGTACCGGGCTCGCCCATCACAAATACGTTGTAACCGGGGCGTGGCATGGCCACACCAAACTGCAAGGCTTCGACCGCACGTTCCTGGCCAAGCACACCGCGAAAGGGCTCCAAATCATTGGTGGTCGAGAAGCTGAACTGTTCAGCGGAAAAAGGACGAGTCAGCGCTTCGGGCGCTAGACGCAAGCTGGCAGCAACAGGATCAGGCATCGGGCTTCCTTACATCAGGCGGGGCAGATGACGGCATTCTGGCGCCGGGTTGGGCCGGCTGGCAAGGACGGCTTGGGGAAAGCATAGACCCGTGTTCGGGGCTGTAAAAAAACCGAGTGTTTCCGGCTTGTTTCATAAAAAGTCACGGAACCCTTGGATCATGCCTAAACTCCAACCTGCTGCGGGTTGGACTAATAACCGACCCCTAGGGTGCTGTCAGGCACCTGAACCCTTGTCCATTGGTTTGCACACAAAGAGAACAAAGCTATGAAACGGATCCTTCTCGGTACTCTCTTCACCGTCGTCTCCCTCAATGCAATGGCAGAAGCGCCAGGTGGCCCGAACTGCGGTTGGGGCAACATGTTGTTCGAAGGCCAACGCGGCACTCCGGCTCACTTCCTGGCCTCCACCACCAACGGTACCTCGGGTAACGCCACGTTCGGCATGACCTCGGGCACCAACGGCTGCAGCACCAACAGCGCACTGACCTACGGTGGCAAATCGTGGATTGCCATGAATGGCATGATGAACGAGCTGTCCGAAGACATGGCCAAGGGTAACGGCGAAGCGCTGACTACCTACGCTGTAGTACTGGGCGTTGCTCCTGAAGATCGCGAGCACTTTGCCGCTGTGACTCACGAGCACTTCCAGCAAATCTTCAGCAAGGCTGACGTAACCGCTGATGACGTGCACAACAACACCCTGGCTGTACTGAAAAGCGACACCCGTCTGGCGAAATACGCTACCCAGGCTTAAGCTCGACCCGCCCGTGCCTTTCGAGGCACGGGTTTTTATTATTTTTGGACCTGCCTCCCCTTTGGGTCTTTTTATCTCGACTTAAGTTGCCCACATGCTCAAACGCCTTGCCTACCTGGCACTCTTCGCCTGCGCCCCGCTGTATGCGGCGCCGCACCTTGATGATCAACGTTTGCAGCAACTGGCCAACGACCCGTTCTGGCTTTCGCTGGGGCACTACGAATCCGGCAAGTTCAAAGGCTGGCGCAGCTATGTCAGCGACAAGAAATTCTTCCTCGCTCCCGATGGCGCCCACCATCCGGACCAGGAGCTGAAGGCCACTGTCGAGGCGCTGTATGCCCCGGCCAGCCTCGGCGAAAAGCACGCCCAATGCGTTTACCCGGCACGTACACGCTGGCTCAAGGACCAGTTGCACCTGAGCGACTTGCCGGCGCTGGACTGCAAGGAGTTCAAGCAATGGTTCAAGGACGTCGCCCCCCACAGCGCGGTGATGATCTTCCCGGCGGCCTACCTCAACAGCCCGTCATCGATGTTCGGCCATACCCTGCTGCGCATCGACCAGGCTGACGTGCAGAGCAACAACACCGCCCTGCTCAGCTACGCGATCAACTTTGGCGCCTATATCGAAGGCTCGGACAACAGCATCCTCTACGCCTGGAAGGGCCTGATGGGCGGCTACCCGGGCCTGTTCGCGCTGGTGCCCTACCAGGAAAAACTCTCGGAATACCGTAGCCTGGAGAACCGCGACCTGTGGGAATACCGCCTGAACCTGACCCAGGTCGAGACCGAGCGCATGGTCGAGCACGTGTGGGAACTCAAGCAGATCCAATTCGACTACTTCTTCTTCGACGAAAACTGCTCCTATCGCCTGCTGGAACTGCTGCAAGTGGCCCGCCCAAGCCTGCGGCTGACCGAACAATTCCCGCTGACCGCGATCCCTACCGACACGGTAAAAGCCGTGAAAGAAGCCGGCCTGGTGGAGAAAATCGATTACCGCCCTTCCCGTGAACGGGAGCTGCTGGAACGCGCCAAGCCGCTGGACAGCGACGAGCAGCAATGGGTGCTGAAGATCAGCGACGACCAGAAACAACTGCAGGACCCGGCGTTCAAGGCTATCGCCAAAGACCGCCAGGCCCTGATCATCGACGCCGCCTACCGCCTTGGCCGCTACCGCGCCAACGGCCTGGAGCGCGACACCGAACGCTCCCAGCGCAGCTTCGAACTGCTGCGGGCGATCAACCAGAACCCGGCGCCGGACCTGAAGATCGAACGCCCCGGCCTGCCCGAAGACGGCCACGAATCCCGCACCTGGCAAGCCGGCATCGGCACCCGGGGCGACAAGGCCTTCGGCGAATACGGCCTGCGCATGGCCTACCACGACCTGAACGACAACGCCGAAGGTTTTCCCTTGGGCGCGCAGATTGAAATCCTGCAAATGAAACTGCGCCAGTACGAAGGCAACCACTGGCAATTGCAGCAACTGGATCTGGCAACCATCCGCTCACTGACCCCACGCAACGAGCTGCTGCAGCCGTGGTCGTGGCAAGTCACCGGCGGCCTGGAGCGCGTACCGGGCAAGCATGACGACGAGACACTCGTCAGCCACGTCAACGGTGGCGCGGGCGGCACCTGGCAACTGCGCGACGACATGCTTGGCTTCGCCCTCGGCACCGTGCGCGTGGAGCACAACAGCGACTTCGGTGAAGCCATCTCCCCGGCTGCCGGGTTCAATACAGGTGTGTTGTGGCGCAACCCGCTGGGCAACCTGAGCCTGGAAGCCAAGGGTGACTTCTTCACCAATGGCGAGGTGCGGCGCAGTATCAGCCTGAATCAACAGTGGGAATTGTCGCGCAACCTGGGGCTGAGACTGAGTGCGCAGCGGGAATACAGCCACCTCGCGACACCGGTGAACGAAGTGATGCTGGAAGTGAAGTGGTATCACTATTAATCCCTGAGCCGTAGATCGTTCCCACGCTCCGCGAGGGAATGCATCCTGTGACGCTCTGCGTCACGACCTTTAAAAGCGGACGCAGAGCGTCCAGGGCGGCATTCCCACGCAGAGCGTGGGAACGATCACTAAAAGGAGCTTCAACCGACATGGCCGTCAACTGCACCAGCCTTGAACAAGTCCGGGAAAACATCGACCGTCTTGATCGCCAGATCGTCGCACTATTGGCCGAACGGGGCGGCTTTGTTTCCCAGGCTGCGCGGTTCAAAAAAGACAGCGATGGCGTCAAGGCACCGCAGCGGGTTGAGCAGGTAATTGCCAAGGTTCGCGATCTCGCTGATACCGCTGGCGCCAATCCGGACGTCACAGAGCACGTCTACCGGGCGATGATTGCAGCGTTCATCCAGCAAGAACTCGCAGAGCACGCCGCGCTGACACCAGACTGAACCACACAATAACCTTGTGGCGAGGGAGCTTGCTCCCGCTGGGCTGCGCAGCAGCCCCAAAACCAGACACCTCACCCTCTCTGGAATATCTCAACACCCTGAACAGGGGCCGCTTCGCGCCCCAGCGGGAGCAAGCTCCCTCGCCACAGGGTCAGCGCCCGCCTAGAAGTAGCAATTCCTCCCTAGGGATCCTTCTCGACTAAGAAATTTTCTTGCCCCTCCCAACTCATTGAAAAATAAGGACGAAAATTCATACATTTTTTTAGCTTTTTTCATCCGGCGCGAATCGGCTCTATTCCATTCTCTTTATCAGAATTAATGTCTAGTATCGGATGGCAATCAAATTGCCACCACGTCTATACACGGATCTGAATAGGTAAGAGGCTCATATGGATTTTTTTGAAAAGCTCACCAGTCTGGCGGCTAAAGTCCGACTACAAGGCCCCGCAATTCAAACAGAAGAAGCCACAAAAAACGCTTTTGTAATGCCGTTTATAAATACAGTTTTGGGCTACGACGTATTTGATCCACAGGAAGTAACGCCTGAATTTGTCTGCGACATTGGGACGAAAAAAGGTGAAAAAATCGATTACGCCATTATGAAAAACGGAGAGGTTCAGATACTTATCGAATGCAAAAAAATCGGTGAGTCACTCAGCATCAATCACGCGTCACAGCTATTTCGCTATTTCCACGTCACAAGCGCGAGGATTTCGATTCTCACCAATGGCCAGGTCTATCGTTTTTTCACTGATCTGGACGCACCCAATAAAATGGATGAAAAACCATTTTTAGAGTTGGATTTGCTAGATATTGACGAATACTCAGTACCAGAGCTGACCAAGCTGACGAAGTCCGCCTTCGATGTAGATTCGATCATCAATGCGGCCGGAGAGCTGAAATACGTCAGCCAAATCAAAAAAGTGATCGCCGCACAAGTCATCAAGCCAGATGACGATTTCGTCAAAGTTTTCGCCTCTCGCGTGTACGAAGGGGTGATTACACAGAAAGTTCGCGAGCAGTTTTTTGAATTAACTCGAAAGGCGTTAAGTCAGTTCCTCAACGATCAGATCAATGATCGACTTAAGTCAGCGATGAGTGGCTCTATCCAGCCGGCGCTGGCCTCACTGCCCACGTCTCCCGCCGCTAATACCGAAGCTACAGAGCGTGACGAGTCAGAGGATAAAATACTCACCACCCTTGAGGAACTTGAGGGATATCACATAGTAAGAGCTGTCGTACGCTCGGTGGTGGATGCCAAACGAATTGTGCAACGTGATACGCAGAGCTATTTTGGGATATTGCTGGACGACAATAATCGCAAGCCGATTTGTCGCCTTCATTTCAACCGCAGTCAGAAATACATTGGGATTTTTGACGAGGAGAAAAATGAAACACGACATCCGATTTCGTCGATTGACGATATTTACGAGTACTCAGACCACCTGAAGAAAACTGTGGGTTACTACGACTGAAGACCGGATGATGAGGGCTGCTACGCAGCCCTACGCGGGCAAGCCCGCTCACCACAGGGATAAATATTTATCTCTCGGTGGCAGGCGTCATCGCTTGAGCGAGATCGTCTACAACTGCCTTGCCCATCTCGCATAGATAATGCGCTGCCCACGCATATTGCTCACCCCGTACATCCATGGCGGCCTCCATTGCGAGTGTCTTGGAGTAGTGAAGCAGTGTGGATACATGTTCAAGCGCTTCACCAATGGGCATGCCTGCGTTGACGCGGAACAGAGGTTTCTCATTTTCGCCATAGTCGCCGAAGGTAACTAGACCGAGCGTAATGATTGAGGACAGCGGTGGATCGGGGACGATTTTAGCCATGATGTCTCTTCTAAGTGAAAAAAGGGACCACCGCGACATGTCGCTAAACATAAAGGGGTGGCAGCTGTACGCAGGTTAGCGAACCGGTCACCTAGACACCCGGCAGATCCGAAGATCTCCCGCGCACAGCCGCCATAGCACGATATGGCCGGCAAAAAACCGCCTGCCAAGTATGTAAAGAGGTTGCGTCTTGGTGGTTCGGGCCGCTAAACCCGTTCACTGTTTTCACAGCGAAGTCAGGAGGCTAGTGACCCAAACTCTAAGGCGCAATAGTGTTGAGATTCTCTAGGAATCGTCCTGCAATTTAAAGGGAATCGTCGTTGATGGCCCTTTAACTCAACACCTTTCTCACGTCCCTTTCACATCTATCCAACGACTCCACTTCTAAACTTCCCCGCATCAGCCGTTCAACGGCCAGGGAGCAAGCGATGTGGCGGTACGCTGTAGTGCTGGGCCTGTTGGCCCTGCTGTCGGGTTGCCAATCAACCCATGAGGATTTGCTGGCCAAGGGTTATCCACCCGCCTTCGCCGATGGCTATGACGACGGTTGCAGCAGCGGCCGCCAGGCTGCCGGGGTGATCACCGGGGAATTTCGCAAGAACGTCCCGCGCTACCTGAAAGACCGCACCTACGCCGAAGGCTGGGATGATGGCTTTCGCCAATGCAAGGCCATGCGCGAGAACGAAGACCTGAACGACTACAAGAATCGCCACTGGGACGACCGCGAACGCGCCTGGCAACAGGAAAAAGACCGCGACGCTGCCAGGGCCTTTCGCTCGCAATAGGTCGCTTCCAGACATCCAGCGAAACTTAACCCCTGCGACCATGGCCCAAACTCCATAGCAGGAGAACGTCATGAGTCGAGCTTTCGTCAACGAAGACAGCGCCGCTGCCCAGGCCAGCCAACCGGTGGAACGCCAGGTCAGCGCGCAACCCAATCACCTCACTGCCCGCGGACTTGCACAATTGCAGGCCAGGGTCGCGCAGTTGCAGCATGAGCACAGCGAAGAATCCGCCAAGGGCGAGCAGGCCGATAAACAGCGCCAGGCCGACCTTGAGCGGGATTTGCGTTACTTCAACCAGCGCCTGCAAAGCGCACAGGTGGTGGCGCCGGCAACCTCCACCGACAAGGTGCAAATCGGCAGCTGGGTGACCTTTGCCAACGAACAGGACGAAGAGCAGCGCATTCAGTTAGTGGGCGAAGACCAGGCCGACGCCACGGTGGGCCTGATCAACTGGGGTTCCCCACTGGGCCGCGCTCTGCTGGGTGCACAGGTGGGCGACGAGGTGCTGTGGAGGCGCCCCGTCGGTGATCAGTTGATCGAAATCCTGCGCATCGACCCCGAGGGTTAAACGATGCCCTGGGCCAGCATTGCATCCGCAACCTTCACGAAGCCTGCAATGTTGGCGCCCTTCACGTAGTTGACCCGGCCGTTCTCTTCGCCGTAGTGCACGCACGCATGGTGGATCGACTGCATGATGTTGTGCAGCTTGCTGTCCACTTCACCGGCGGTCCACAGCAGGCGCATGGCGTTCTGCGACATCTCCAGCCCGCTCACCGCCACCCCGCCGGCATTGGACGCCTTGCCTGGCGCGAACAGGATGCCGGCCTCGATAAAGATATCCACCGCCTCCAGGGTGGTCGGCATGTTGGCGCCTTCGGCCACGCAGACGCAGCCATTGCGCAACAGGGTGCGCGCCGCTTCGGCGTCCAGTTCATTCTGAGTGGCGCAGGGCAACGCGATGTCGCAGGCCAGCTCCCATGGTGCTTTGCCGGCGCGGAATTCCAGGCCAAAACGCGATGCCAGCTCGCTGATGCGCCCGCGCTGTACGTTTTTCAGTTCAAGCAGTGCCGACCATTGTTCTTCGGTCAAACCGCTTTCGCAGTACAGAGTGCCTTCGGAGTCGGACAAGGAAATCACCTTGCCGCCCAGGTCCATGACCTTGCGCGCCGCGTACTGGGCGACGTTGCCGGAGCCGGAGATGGCCACGCGCTTGCCTTCGACCCGCTCGCCGTTGCGCTTGAGCATTTCTTCAGCGAAGTACACGCAGCCAAAACCGGTGGCCTCCGGGCGAATCAGGCTGCCGCCGTAGCTCATGCCCTTGCCGGTCAGCACCGAGGTGAACTGGTTGCTCAGGCGCTTATACTGGCCGAACAGGAAGCCGATCTCCCGGGCGCCCACGCCAATATCACCGGCGGGCACGTCCACGTCCGAGCCGATATGGCGATACAGCTCGCTCATGAACGCCTGGCAGAAACGCATCACCTCGGCGTCGCTCTTGCCCTTGGGATCGAAGTCCGAGCCGCCCTTGCCGCCGCCCATGGGCAGCGAGGTCAGGGAGTTCTTGAAGGTTTGTTCGAAGGCGAGAAATTTCAGCACGCCCAGGTTCACCGACGGGTGGAAGCGCAGGCCGCCTTTGTAGGGGCCGATGGCGCTGTTCATCTGGATCCGGAACCCGCGGTTGACCCGTACTTTGCCTTGGTCATCTTCCCACGACACCCGGAACACAATCGCACGCTCCGGCTCGCAGATGCGCTCCAGGATGCCCGAGTTCAGGTAGTGGGGATTGGCTTCAAGAAACGGCCACAAACTGCGCAGGACTTCTTCCACGGCCTGGTGGAATTCCGGCTGGTCGGGGTCGCGTTTCTTGAGGCGGGCAAGGAAGGATTCAACGGATTCGATCATGAAAAGTCTCGGCAAATTTATTGTCGTTAAAGGAGATTTGTCCCGGACTTTATCAATTCATGTCGCACCGCGACAGGGCAAAATGTCGCTTTTGTGAATTTAAATGGTGCATTAGATATAAATACAGGCGTTTTTTGCACCTTAATGAGGATTTCAATCCAGGCCTTGCACCAACAGTTAATCCGCTATCGCAGGCAAGCCAGCTCCCACATTTGATCCAGTACATCCATGACAATGCGGTCAACTGTGGGAGCTGGCTTGCCTGCGATGCAGACGACGCGGTCCACCTGAAAACACGCAAAAAAAAGCGGAACCCGAAGGCTCCGCTTGTTCAAACCACCAACCCGGATCAGGCCAGCTTCTTGTGCCGTACACGATGCGGCTGGGCAGCAGCTTCGCCGAGGCGTTTCTTGCGATCGGCTTCGTATTCGGTGTAGTTGCCTTCGAAGAACACCGCCTGGGAGTCGTCTTCGTACGCCAGGATGTGAGTGGCCACGCGGTCAAGGAACCACCGATCGTGAGAGATCACAATGGCGGCGCCCGGGAAGTCCAGCAGGGCTTCTTCCAGGGAACGCAGGGTTTCAACGTCGAGGTCGTTTGACGGTTCGTCGAGCAGCAATACGTTGCCGCCTTCTTTCAGGGTCAGGGCCAGGTGCAAGCGACCGCGCTCACCACCGGACAGGTCCTTGACGAACTTCTGCTGGTCGCCGCCCTTGAAGTTGAAGCGACCCACGTAGGTGCGCGACGGGATTTCGTAGTTGCCGATACGGATCTGGTCGGAACCGTCGGAAATCTGCTGGAACACCGTCTTGCTGCCGTCGAGGTCGTCGCGGCTCTGGTCAACGCAAGCCAGCTGCACGGTTTCGCCGACTTCGATGGTGCCCGAGTCCGGTTGTTCCTTACCCATCAGCATGCGGAACAGTGTGGATTTACCCGCACCGTTACCGCCGATCACGCCAACGATGGCGCCTTTTGGCATGGAGAACGACAGGTTGTCGATCAACACGCGGTCGCCGTAGCCCTTGCAGACGTTCTTGAACTCGATGACCTTGTCACCCAGGCGCGGACCGGCCGGGATGTAGATTTCGTTGGTCTCGGAACGCTTCTGGAATTCCTGGGACTGCATCTCTTCGAAACGCGCCAGACGGGCCTTGGATTTCGACTGACGCGCCTTGGCGCCTTTACGCACCCATTCCAGCTCGTCTTTCATGGCCTTTTCATGGGCCGACTGTTGCTTGGATTCGGCGGCCAGACGGTCGGACTTGGCTTCCAGCCAACCGGAGTAGTTGCCCTCGTAAGGGATACCGGCGCCACGGTCGAGCTCGAGGATCCAGCCAGCAACGTTGTCCAGGAAGTACCGGTCGTGCGTGATCGCAACCACGGTGCCCGGGAAGTCGTGCAGGAAATGCTCCAGCCAGGCGACGGAATCGGCGTCCAGGTGGTTGGTCGGTTCGTCGAGCAGCAGCATGTCGGGGGCCGACAGCAGCAGGCGGCACAGGGCCACACGACGCTTTTCACCACCGGACAGGTGTTCAACCTTGGCGTCCCACGCCGGCAGGCGCAGCGCGTCGGCGGCGACTTCCAGCTGGCGGTCCAGGTTGTGACCGTCGGCGGCTTGCAGGATGGCTTCGAGCTTGGCCTGTTCTGCCGCCAGTTTGTCGAAGTCGGCGTCTTCTTCAGCGTAGGCCGCGTAGACCTCGTCCAGGCGGGCCTGCGCGTTCTTGATCACGCTGACCGCTTCCTCGACCACTTCACGCACGGTCTTGGTCGGGTCCAGGATAGGTTCCTGTGGCAGGTAGCCGATGTTCAGGTCGGGCATCGGGCGGGCTTCGCCGTCGAACTCGGTGTCGACGCCGGCCATGATTTTCAACAGGGTGGATTTACCCGAACCGTTGAGGCCGAGCACGCCGATCTTGGCGCCCGGGAAGAAGGACAGAGAAATGTTTTTCAGGATTTCCCGCTTCGGCGGAACAACTTTTCCCAGCCGATGCATGGTGAAGACGTATTGAGCCATGGTGAACCTAGCGTCAGTGACTGATGAATTAAGCGGGCGAAACCCGTGCCAGGCCATGCGCCGCGCGGGCCGTTGATGTCTATCAATGCCTGCGTGCGGTAGATGCCTGATTGTCTGGGGCTGGAACGCCCTCGCGTAACCGGCAAAGCTACCTGAATGCGGGTGGGCAGTCCAGCCAGGCAGGGCTGGCACTTTGCCACAACACAAGGCATGCTAGCCGCCCTCCGGGCGTCCGGCTTATAGTGCACGTCGCGCGCCAGTCCAGCCAAACCGCAGGATCACAGTTTGTCCAACGTAACGCCGCCAACTCCCCTGCGCGCCGCTCATATAGCGCCGGGAGCGCCCCTGCACGGAACCCTGAAGGGCGCATTGGCGACGCTGGTCCTGTTGCTGCTCGCGTTATTGTTCTGGCAACTGCTGGACCAGTTGCAGCAAAACCAGAAAAACCAGCAGCAATACACCATCGACTACAGCGCCGACCTGGCCGAACAGATCAGCCTGAACATGGCCCTCAGTGCGCAGATCGCGCTGAACCTGCTGCCGATCGTCGAACCGCCGCGGGACGCCGAACAGCAACAAATCCTGATGCGCACCTTGCAACGCTCCCTGCCGGAGTTGCGCAGCGTCGCCCTGCTCGCCCCCAGCGGCGCGATGATCAGTGACAGCGCCAGCGACAGCCAGGACAGCGCCTGGCTCGAAGAACTGGTCAAGCGCAGCCACGCCCAGTCCTATTACCTGAGCAACAACAACGACGGCACCGTCATCTACCTGCTGCTGCACCAGCCCAGCGGCGGCACCAAGATGTACTGGGCCTTGCGCCTGGCCCCCAATTACCTGGCCAACCTGACCCGCCAGGATGGCCAGGGCCAGCGCCCGATGTGGGTCATCGAAAACCGCCTCAACCACCGGGTGGTCAGCCGTGACAGCGGGATGCCGGCCCAATGGGCCACCGCGTTGACCCCGGACGAGTTGAACAAAAGTGTACTGGTCACGCCCCTGAGCAAGAGCGACTGGCAACTGCGCGGCCTGTTCGACCGCGCCGCCGTGCTGGAGCAACTGCTGCCGGCCTTTATCGGCAAATGCCTGCTGGGCCTGGCCTTCTCGCTGATCCCGGTGATCGTGCTGCTGAACATGCGCCGCCGCCAGCGCCAGGTGCACGAGGGGCGCCGGCGCTACCAGGATATTTTCGAAGGCACCGGCGTGGCGCTGTGCGTGCTCGACCTGTCGGGCCTGCGCGCGTTCTTCGATAGAGCCCGACTGCAAACCCGCGAGCAGTTGCAACAGTTGCTGCAAGACAACCCGGAACAGCGCCAGCAACTGCTCAAGGAACTGCGCATCACCGAGGTCAACCAGGTGGCGGTGCGCCTGCTGAATGTTGCCTCTTGCGAGCAGGCCTGGGAACGCCTGATCGACGCCTGCCCGTCGAGCCCGACCGCCATCGGCAACCAGGTGATCGACGCGGTGCTGACCCAGCAGAAGCAGCTTGAACTGGAAATCCAGCTCAGCGATATCGAAGGCAACGACCAATACCTGTGGCTGGTGATGCGCCTGCCGGAACAACAGGACGACTTCAAGGCCGTGATCCTGAGCATCAGCGACATCACCAGCCGCAAGCTGATCGAGTTGTCACTGGTGGAGCGCGAGAGTTTCTGGTCGGACGTGGTGCGCACCGTGCCCGATCACCTGTATGTGCAGGACGTGATCAGCCAGCGGATGATTTTCAGCAACCACCACCTGGGCCACACCCTGGGCTACAACAAGCCCGAGCTGCAGCAGATGGGCGAGTACTTCTGGGAGATCCTGCTGCACCCCGAAGACGCCGAGCGTTACCACGACCTGCGCCTGCAACAGCGCCAGGCCGGCTACCTGAGCCAGTTGCAGTGCCAGTTGCGCTTTCGCCACCGCAACAACCAATGGCGGCGCTTCGACATCCGCGAACAGGCCCTGGCCCGTGACAAGACTGACCAGGTGACGCGCATCATCGGCGTCGCCAAGGACATCACCGACCAGATCGAAGCCAGTGAATCCCTGCGTGACAGCGAACAGCGCTACCGCATGCTGGCGGAAAGCATCAGCGACGTAATCTTCTCCACCGACAGCAAGCTGGCCCTCAACTACGTCAGCCCTTCGGTGAACGCGGTGCTGGGCTATGACGTCGACTGGATCTTCGAAAACGGCTGGCAATCGACCATCGCCAACCCGCAGCAACTGACCGGTATCTACTCCCTGGTGGAGCAAGTCAGCCGCGCCCTGGACCAACCCGAATCCCTCGCGGCCTTGCGCAACGACGTGCAGACCCAACTGTTCCTGTTCGACTGCCTGCGGGCCGACGGGCGCAAGATCCCCATCGAACTGCGCCTGGTGCTGGTGTGGGACGAACACGGCGCGTTCGAGGGCATCCTTGGCGTGGGTCGCGATATCAGCCAGCAGCGCCGTGCGGAAAAAGACCTGCGCATGGCGGCCACGGTATTCGAGCACTCCACCTCGGCGATCCTGATCACCGACCCGGCCGGCTACATCGTGCAGGCCAACGAGGCGTTCAGCCGGGTCAGCGGTTATGCGGTGGCGGACGTGCTCGACCAGTTGCCGAACATGCTCACCGTCGACGAACAGCAGGAAGCCCACCTGCGCTACGTGCTCAAGCAACTGCACCAGCACAGCACCTGGGAAGGCGAAGTGTGGCTCAAGCGCCGTAACGGCGAGCATTACCCGGCCTGGGTCGGCATCACGGCGGTGTTCGACGACGAAGGCGACCTGGCCAGCTACGTGTGCTTCTTCAGTGACATCAGCGAACGCAAGGCCAGCGAGCAGCGCATCCATCGCCTGGCCTACTACGACGCCCTGACCCACCTGCCCAACCGCACACTGTTCCAGGACCGCCTGCACACCGCGCTGCAATCGGCGGAACGGCAGAAGTCGTGGGTGGTGCTGATGTTCCTTGACCTCGACCGCTTCAAGCCGATCAACGACTCCCTGGGCCACGCCGCCGGCGACCGCATGCTCAAGGAAATGGCCACCCGCCTGCTGGGCTGCGTCGCCGAAGACGACACCGTGGCACGCATGGGCGGCGACGAATTCACCTTGCTGCTGCAACCGCGGGTCAACCGTGAGATGGCGCTGAACCGGGCGATTCACGTGGCCGAGCAGATTCTGGCCAGCCTGGTGAAGCCGTTTGTGCTGGAGGGCCGCGAGTTCTTCGTCACCGCCAGTATCGGCATCGCCCTGAGCCCGCAGGACGGCAACGAACTCAGCCAGTTGATGAAAAACGCCGACACGGCGATGTACCACGCCAAGGAGCGGGGCAAGAACAACTTCCAGTTCTACCAGGCCGACATGAACGCCAGCGCCCTGGAACGCCTGGAACTGGAAAGCGACCTGCGCCACGCCCTGGAACAGAACGAATTCGTGCTGTATTACCAGCCGCAGTTCAGCGGCGACGGCAAACGTTTGACCGGTGCCGAAGCCCTGCTGCGCTGGCGCCATCCGCGTCGCGGACTGGTGCCGCCGGGGGACTTCATCCCGGTGTTGGAGGAGTTGGGGCTGGTGGTGGACGTGGGTGACTGGGTGATCAGCGAAGCCTGCCGCCAACTCAAGACCTGGCACCAGAACAAGGTGCGGGTACCCAAGGTCTCGGTCAACATTTCGGCCCGGCAGTTCTCCGACGGACAACTGGGCGAGCGCATCGCCACCATCCTCAAGGACACCGGCCTGCCGCCGGCGTGCCTGGAGCTGGAGCTGACCGAAAGTATCCTGATGCGCGAGGTCAACGAAGCGATGCAGATCCTCGCCAGCCTGAAAAACCTCGGCCTGAGCATCGCGGTAGATGACTTCGGCACCGGTTATTCATCGCTGAACTACCTCAAGCAGTTCCCCATCGACGTGCTGAAGATCGACCGCACCTTTGTCGACGGCCTGCCGTCGGGTGAGCAGGATGCGCAGATTGCCCGGGCGATTATCGCCATGGCCCACAGCCTGAACCTGGCGGTGATCGCCGAGGGTGTGGAAACCCATGAGCAGCTGGACTTCCTGCGGGAGCACGGTTGCGATGAGGTGCAGGGCTACCTGTTCGGGCGACCGATGCCGGCGAACCGGTTTGAGGCGCAGTTCAGCAATGATGCGCTGTTTATGTTTGACTGAGAGCGTGTGATGCCGCTTTTTGTGGCGAGGGGGCTTGTCCCCCGTTGGGCTGCGAAGCGGCCCCAAAACCTGGCACCTCGATCTACCTGAATAAACGCGTGAGCCCTGAATGGGGCTGCTGCGCAGCCCAACGGGGGACAAGCCCCCTCGCCACAAGGGCACCGCTCATCCCTAAGTGAATCCCGCTTGTCCGCGACATGATGTCCTTTCATATGCCATCTAAAACCCATTGGGTTAGAATGCGCTTCTTTTCTGCCCCCGATCCTTGAGGACCGCCATGTTCAGCCGTGATTTGACTATTGCCAAGTACGACGCCGATCTCTTTGCCGCCATGGAGCAAGAAGCTCAGCGCCAGGAAGAGCACATTGAGCTGATCGCTTCGGAAAACTACACCAGCCCCGCCGTGATGGAGGCTCAAGGTTCGGTTCTGACCAACAAGTACGCCGAAGGCTACCCGGGCAAGCGCTACTACGGCGGTTGCGAGTTCGTCGACATCGTTGAGCAACTGGCCATCGACCGCGCCAAGGAACTGTTCGGCGCCGATTACGCCAACGTCCAGCCACACGCCGGCTCCCAAGCCAACAGCGCCGTGTACCTGGCCCTGCTGCAAGCGGGCGACACCATCCTGGGCATGAGCCTGGCCCACGGCGGTCACCTGACCCACGGCGCCAGCGTTTCCTCCTCCGGCAAGCTGTACAACGCCGTTCAGTACGGCATCGACGGCAACGGCCTGATCGACTACGACGAAGTCGAGCGCCTGGCCGTTGAGCACAAGCCAAAAATGATCGTGGCCGGTTTCTCTGCCTACTCGCAGATCCTGGATTTCCCACGCTTCCGCGAAATCGCTGACAAGGTCGGCGCCTACCTGTTCGTCGACATGGCCCACGTGGCCGGTCTGGTCGCCGCTGGCGTCTACCCGAACCCGGTGCCGTTCGCTGACGTCGTGACCACCACCACCCACAAGACCCTGCGCGGTCCACGTGGCGGCCTGATCCTGGCTCGCGCCAACGCCGAGATCGAGAAGAAGCTGAACTCCGCGGTATTCCCGGGCGGCCAGGGTGGCCCGCTGGAGCACGTGATCGCCGCCAAAGCGATCTGCTTCAAGGAAGCCCTGCAGCCTGAGTTCAAGACCTACCAGCAGCAAGTGGTGAAAAACGCCAAGGCCATGGCCGGCGTGTTCATCGAGCGCGGTTTTGACGTGGTGTCCGGCGGTACTGAGAACCACCTGTTCCTGCTGTCGCTGATCAAGCAGGACATCTCCGGTAAAGACGCTGACGCCGCTCTGGGCAAAGCCTTCATCACCGTGAACAAGAACTCGGTACCGAACGACCCACGTTCGCCGTTCGTCACCTCCGGCCTGCGCTTCGGCACCCCGGCTGTGACCACTCGTGGCTTCAAGGAAGCAGAGTGCAAGGAACTGGCTGGCTGGATCTGCGACATCCTGGCTGACCTGAACAACGAAGCAGTGATTGATTCTGTTCGTGAGAAGGTCAAGGCCATCTGCAAGAAGCTGCCGGTATACGGCGCTTGATTGCAGTTGCTTGAATGAAAAGCCCGGCTCTTGAGCCGGGCTTTTTTATGCCTGAAAACGCTGCTTTCTCAATTTGAAATGACATCAAATGTGGGAGCGGGCTTGCTCGCGAAAGCGCTGTGTCAGTTGATGCATGGGCTGACTGATACACCGCTTTCGCGAGCAAGCCCGCTCCCACATTTTGACTGCGTTTCAAGTCAGGATTGGTAAACCCGCGCAAAGCCTTCGCGAATCTTCTCTTCCGGCAACTCGTCAGCAATAAACACAATCACACTTTCCCGCGCTTCGCCTTCGGCCCATTCGGTGTCCCAATCGAACCCGTAGAGCTTCAGCACGCCCTGGAACACCATGCGCCGGTCTTCCCCGGCAATGTTCAGCACGCCTTTGTAGCGCAGCAATTGCTTGCCGTGGTCTTCCAGCAGCTCGTTCATGAACTCGCTGAGTTTGTCGATATCCAGCGGCTGGTCAGTGCGCAGCACCAGGCTGGAAATACGGTCGATGGACGGCGCCTGGCTCACCGGGCGCAGGCTCATGCCGGCGTTGAGGTTGAAGCCGCGCACATCCAGCAGTTCGGCGAGGTCGATCTTGCCGTGTTCCACCACACGAATCGGCGCCCGGCGGTTGATACGGGTCAGGCGCTCGCTGAGGGCGTCGAAGGTGGCATCGTCCACCAGGTCGCGCTTGCTCACCAGCAGGCGGTCGGCAAACCCGATCTGCGCCTGGGCGATGGTCTGGGTCAGGTGGTGCTCGGCGTGGGCCGCGTCCACCAGGGTGATGATGCCGTCGAGGATGTAGCGCTCGCGCAGTTCTTCATCGATGAAAAAGGTCTGGGCCACGGGGGCCGGGTCGGCCAGGCCGGTGCACTCGATCACCAGGCGGTCGAACGCGATCTCGCCGCTGTCCAGGCGCTCCAGCAACAGGTACAGGGCCTTGGTCAGGTCAGTGTGGATGGTGCAGCACACGCAGCCATTGGACAGGGTCATGACTTGCACCGGCTCGCTGCCCAGCAATTGGGTGTCGATACCGGCGTCGCTGAATTCATTTTCGATCACGGCGATTTTCAAGCCGTGCTCGGCCTTGAGCAGGTGACGCAACAAGGTGGTCTTGCCAGCGCCGAGGAAGCCGCTGAGGACGGTGACGGGAATGGGAGAGGACAAAGAATTCTCCTTGAAGAAACACAAAACAAATGTGGGAGCGGGCTTGCTCGCGAAGGCGGCGTGTCAGTCAGCACATGCATCACTGAAAGACCGCCTTCGCGAGCAAGCCCGCTCCCACAAGGGATCACCGCAGCCCGAACTACCGGGCTAGCAGCACTTGGGCCCACCCTTGCCGCCGTAACGGGCTTCCTGGCGTTCCCGGAAGAACGCCTTGTAGTCCATCATCGGTTTGTCCGGGTGTTTGGTTTGCATATGCTCGACGTAGGTGTCGTAGTCGGGCATGCCGACCATCAGGCGCGCGGCCTGACCGAGGTATTTACCGAGGCGACTGATGTCATTGAACATGATTGCAATCCTCTATCAAGCGTCCGGGATGGCCTGGTATGGCGCTTCTTTATCCGTACGTTCCTTTTTGCCCCAGGCAGCAATGCCGACCTTGAGCGCATAGAACAGGATGCTGAAGACCACGAACAGGAACAGCGCCGTCAGCGTTGCGTTGGTGTAGGCGTTCCAGATCACGTGTTGCATCTGGTCGATGCTCTTGGCCGGTGCGAGGATCTGGCCGCCGGCCAGGGCATCGCTGTATTTCTTGGCCAGCGACAGGAAGCCGATCGCCGGGTTGGCGTCGAACAGCTTGATGAAGCCTGCGGTCACGGTGCAGATCAGCAGCCATACGGCTGGCAGCATGGTCACCCAGATGTAGCGCTGGCGTTTCATTTTGATCAGCACAACCGTGGCGAGCATCAGCGCGATACCGGCCAGCATCTGGTTGGAGATACCGAACAGCGGCCACAAGGTGTTGATGCCGCCCAGTGGGTCGATCACGCCCTGGTACAGCAGGTAACCCCACATCGCCACGCAACCTGCGGTAGCGATCAGGTTGGCCGTCCAGGACTCGGTACGCTTGAGCGCCGGCACGAAGGAGCCGAGCAAATCCTGCAGCATGAAGCGACCGGCACGGGTACCGGCGTCGACCGCAGTCAGGATGAACAGCGCTTCGAACAGGATCGCAAAGTGGTACCAGAACGCCATGGTGTTTTCACCCGGCAGGACGCTGTGCAGGATCTGCGCGATACCCACCGCCAGGGTCGGCGCACCACCGGCACGGGCCAGGATGGTGGACTCACCAATGTCATGGGCCACCGCCTGCAACGCTTCCGGGGTAATTGCAAAACCCCAGCTGCTGACGGTTTGCGCCACAGCCACCACGTCACCGCCGACAATCGCGGCCGGGCTGTTCATGGCGAAGTACACCCCTGGCTCGATCACCGAAGCGGCAACCATCGCCATGATGGCCACGAACGACTCCATCAACATGCCGCCGTAGCCGATGTAACGGGCGTGCCCTTCACTGGCCAGCAACTTGGGCGTGGTGCCCGAGGAGATCAGTGCGTGGAAACCCGAGACCGCGCCACAGGCGATGGTGATGAACAGGAACGGGAACAGGCCGCCCTTCCACACCGGGCCGGTGCCATCGATGAACTGGGTCAGCGCCGGCATTTTCAGGTCGGGCATGGTCACCAGGATGCCAATCGCCAGGGCGATGATGGTGCCGATTTTCAGGAACGTAGACAGGTAGTCCCGTGGTGCGAGGATCAGCCACACTGGCAACACGGCAGCCACGAAGCCATAACCCACCAGCATCCAGGTGATCTGGATGCCGGTGAAGCTGAAGGCCTTGGCCCAGACCGGGTCAGCGGCAATCTGCCCGCCCAGCCAGATCGAACCCAGCAGCAACAGCACGCCGACAATCGAGATTTCACCGATGCGGCCCGGGCGGATGTAGCGCATGTAAATGCCCATGAACATCGCGATCGGAATGGTTGCCATCACCGTGAAGATGCCCCACGGGCTTTCGGCCAGGGCCTTGACCACGATCAGCGCCAGCACCGCGAGGATGATGATCATGATCAGGAAGCAGCCGAACAGCGCGATGGTCCCGGGCACACGGCCCATTTCTTCGCGGACCATGTCCCCCAGGGAACGGCCGTTGCGACGAGTGGACAGGAACAGGACCATGAAGTCCTGCACCGCCCCCGCCAGCACCACGCCGGCGATCAGCCACAACGTGCCGGGCAGGTAGCCCATCTGCGCCGCCAGTACCGGGCCGACCAAAGGCCCTGCGCCGGCGATTGCCGCGAAGTGGTGACCAAAAAGGATGTGTTTGTTGGTCGGCACATAGTCCAGACCGTCGTTGTTCAGCACAGCGGGGGTAGCCCGCAGTGGATCGAGCTGCATCACATGGTTAGCGATGAACAGACTGTAGTAACGGTAAGCAACCAGATAAATGGCCACTGCTGCGACCACGATCCACAAGGCGTTGATCGCCTCGCCGCGGCGCAAGGCCACTACGCCCAGGGCGCACGCTCCTACGATTGCCAGCAGCAGCCAGGGTAGATGGCGTAGCAGGCTATTATTATTTTTCATTTTTATATTCCAGCCAGGGTGGACAGAAAGACAGCCATCCCGAGTTTAGCGCTACTGGCCTTAAAGGCCACCCCCCTACGTTGGTCTAGAGCCTTGCCGGAGCGAAAAAAGCAGAAAAAACCGTCCCATGATGGCGCACGGCTACAATTCCTTTATCCACAGAGGGTTTCACCATGAGCGAACAGCCTTCAGACCGACGCCGTTTCCGACGCATTGCCTTCGACGCCAGGACCGAGCTCACGCAAGACGGCCATGTCTGGTCGGTGCAATTGGTAGATTTGTCGCTCAAGGGCTTGCTGGTGCAACGGCCGCAAGAATGGCACGGCCATCGCTACGAATCGTTCGATGTGGACATTCATCTCGACGCCGAGACCGACGTGAAGATGCAGGTGCGGCTAACCCACGACGATCATGGGCAGCTCGGCTTTGTGTGCGAACACATCGACCTCGACTCCATCAGCCACCTGCGGCGGATAATCGAGCTGAACCTCGGTGATCAGGCAGAGCTGGAGCGGGAATTCGCCGCCTTGCTGGAGACCTGAACATGTGGGAGCTGGCTTGCCTGCGATGGCGGTGTGTCAGTTTGCATATCAATCAGCTGATACACCGCCATCGCGGGCAAGCCCGGCTCCTACAGGGGTGATGGGTGGCTGGCGACTATTCGAACAGGGCATCCAGCGCCTGCTCCAGGCGCGTCACCCCGATCACTTGCAGCCCCGGTGGCATTTCTTTCGGCGCATTGCCCTTGGGCACGATGGCGCGCTTGAAGCCGTGCTTGGCCGCTTCCTTCAAACGCTCCTGGCCACTGGGCACCGGGCGCACTTCACCCGACAGGCCCACTTCGCCAAACACCAGCAAATCATGGGGCAACGGCCGGTTGCGCAGGCTGGACATCACCGCCGCCATCAACGCCAGGTCAGACGCGGTTTCCAGCACCTTGACCCCGCCCACCACGTTGAGGAATACATCCTGGTCATGGGTGGGAATGCCGCCGTGGCGGTGCAATACCGCCAGCAACATCGCCAGCCGGTTCTGGTCCAGGCCCAGGGTGACACGACGCGGGTTGGCCAAGTGGCTGTCGTCCACCAGCGCCTGGACTTCCACCAGCATCGGCCGGGTGCCTTCCCACGTTGCCATCACCACACTGCCTGGGACTTCTTCCTGGGCGCGGGTAAGAAAAATCGCTGACGGGTTGGAGACCTCTTTCAAGCCCCGGTCAGTCATGGCGAACACACCCAGCTCGTTGACTGCGCCAAAACGGTTCTTCACCGCCCGCAACAAACGCAACCGCCCATCGGACTCGCCTTCGAAATACAGCACGGTGTCGACCATGTGTTCCAGCACTCGTGGGCCGGCCAGCGCGCCTTCTTTCGTCACGTGGCCCACCAGGAAAATCGCCGTACCGCTCTGTTTCGCATAGCGCACCAGCAGCGCGGCACTTTCCCGCACCTGGGACACGCCACCCGGTGCCGATTGCAGTTGTTCGGTGAAAATCGTCTGGATCGAATCGATCACCATCACCTTGGGCTTTTCCAGGCGCGCGGTGGCGATGATGCTTTCGATGCAGGTTTCGGTCATCACCCGCAGTTGGTCCTGAGGCAAGCCCAGGCGGCGCGCACGCATGGCCACCTGCTGCTGGGATTCTTCGCCGGTGACATACAGCGCCGGCATGCGGCTGGCGATGCTGCACAGGGTTTGCAGCAGGATCGTGGACTTACCGATGCCCGGGTCACCGCCGATCAGCACCACCGAGCCATCCACCAGGCCGCCGCCCAGCACCCGGTCCAGTTCACCGGAAGCGGTGGAGAAACGCGGGATTTCTTCGACGCTGACTTCGGCCAGGGTCTTGATCTGGGTTTGTTGCCCGGTCCAGCCGGAACGGCCACTGGGGGCCACGGCGCCGCCACTCTCGATCATGGTTTCGGTCAGGGTGTTCCACGCACCGCATTCCGTGCACTGGCCGGCCCACTTGGGAAAGGTCGCGCCGCACTCCGTGCAGCCATACATGCGCTTGGCCTTTGCCATTTGAGAACCTCCAACCGAAAAACCGCGATGATAGCTCAGCGCGGCGCCGGGGTACGGATTTCACCGCTGGCCAAACGTGAAGCGCTGTTACCGATCGGGTCTTCGGCATTCAGATCGGCGCCCTTGGCTTTCAGTTCATCCAGCAGTTCCACGCGTTTGAACAGCCCGGCATACATGGCCGCCGTTTGTCCGGCGCCGTTGCGCTGGTCGGGGTTGCAGTCGGTGGCGAGCAGGCGCTGGGCGATTTTCAGCTCACCCTTGAAGATCGCGCCCATCAACGCGGTGTTGCCGCGTTTGTCCTGCACGCAGGCATCGGCGCCGGCGGCGAGCAATCGGTCCACGTAGGCACTTTCACCGTGATAGGCGGCGAGAATCAGCGCCGTGTAGCCTTTTTCATCCTGGGTGTTCAGCGAATAGCCGGATTCGATGAAGGTGTTGAGCATGTCCACGTCGCCACGGCGGGCGGCGTCGAAGTAGTAATCCTGCAGTTGTGCCTTAAGCGCGGCCGGGTCAGCTTGTTCGGCCAATACGCTGAACGACAAACACGCAAGGACAGCGCCTATAAAGATTCGCATGGCAAATTCTCAGTGATGTGCCACCTGTAGGAGCCGGCTTGCCGGCGATGGCGTACTTGTGGGCGTTATCGCCGGCAAGCCGGCTCCTACAGGGAGCGTGGGCGGTTAGTCGGTCAGCTTTTCGGCCAATGCCTTGACGCGGGCCAGGTCGCCCTTGGCCACTTTGGTCACGCCTGTGCCGTACTCCGGATCCGCCTTGTAGAGGAACGACAGGATGATGTGCTTGCTCTCGTCATCGGTGGTGGCCAGGGAGCCGCCGAAGTTGTCGATCAAGTCCTGACGCTCTTTCTTGTTGAACGAGCGGTACAGGTCGCCGGCTTGCTTGAAGTTCTGCTCACGCTGGATCTTCGCTTGCTGCGTACTGCCCGACAGGGCCGACTGGCTGTACCGCGCGGTTTGCGGCTCTTCCCGTGGCAGCAGGCGGCTTGGCTGGTAGTTCACGCCAGTGGTGGTCTTGCCGAAATTCATCGCGCCGTCCTGGTTACCGTTGTTGACGGTCACCCGGGGTGCGTTGATCGGCAGTTGCAGGGCGTTTGGCCCCAGGCGGTACATTTGCGTATCGGCATAGGAGAACACCCGGCCCTGCAGCAGGCGGTCTTCCGACGGCTCGATGCCCGGCACCAGGTTGGCCGGCGCCATGGCGACTTGCTCGGTTTCCTGGAAGACGTTGGCCGGGTTGCGGTTCAGCACCATCTGCCCGACTTTGCGCTCTGGCACGTCCGGCCAGATCTTGGTGGCATCCAACGGGTCGAAATCAAACTTGGCCAGGTCTTCCGGTTTCAGCACTTGCACATACAGGTCCCACTTGGGGAAGTCTCCCTTATTGATGTGCGTGACCAAATCATTGGTCATATGGCTGTAGTCACGGCCCTGTACTTCAGTCACTTGTTTAGGATCGAGGTTCTTGATGCCTTGCAGGCTCTTCCAGTGGAACTTGACGTAGTGCACTTCGCCCTTGGCGTTAATCAACTTGTAGGCATGTACACCGTTACCGTCCATTTCCCGGTAACTGGCTGGAGTACCGGAGTCCGAGTACAACTCGGTCAACGTACGAGTGGACTCCGGAACATGGGAGAAGAAGTCAAAGCGACGGGAATCATCGTCCAGGTTAGTGCGCGGATCTGGTTTAAAGGCGTGAACCATGTCCGGAAACTTGATCGCATCGCGAATAAAGAACGTCGGGAAGTTATTACCGACCAGGTCCCAATTACCTTCGGCGGTGTAGAACTTGGTGGCGAAGCCGCGCGGGTCACGCAGGGTTTCCGGCGAATGGTTGCCGTGAACGACCGCAGAGAAGCGCACAAATACCGGCGTGGCTTCACCGGCGGCAAACACCTTGGCCTTGGTCAGGTCGCTGAGGTTATCGGTGACGGTGAAAGTACCGTGAGCGCCGGTGCCACGGGCGTGCACAACGCGCTCCGGAATACGCTCGCGATCAAAGCGCTGCAACTTCTGGATCAGTTGCACGTCTTGCAACAGGACCGGGCCATTCGCACCGGCGGTTTGCGAGTTCTGATTGTCACCGACCGCCGCGCCATTATCGCGCGTGAGGTTGGCGGCGTGTACGGACAGCGAAAGAAGACTGGCGCTCACTGCAAACAGCACCTGTCGCGCAGAAATAGGCCCGCGGCTAATAGGGTTTTTCATCGAGGTATCCTCTGGTTTTTTTAGTGCACATTGAGTTGTGCTTGCCAGAGGCTAGTGACCCGCGAGTCAGAAGATAAATAGAAAAGCCGTACCACCCCGATAAAGAAAATAGTGTGGTAACCCACTGAAATAGCGGGTATTCCGCGCGCGATTGGTGGCACTTTGCAAACTATTTGCGATTTAATGTGTCGATAAAAACGGACACTGTTAGCAGTTGTGTCGAGCAAGCCTCGCCACACTGTCTTACACTGGCTTCTACCTCCTCATCTGTAACAAGGAATAACCTATGGGCGTGTTAAGTGAGTTCAAGGCCTTCGCGGTCAAAGGTAATGTGGTCGACATGGCGGTCGGTATTATCATCGGCGCCGCCTTCGGCAAAATTGTTTCATCCTTTGTAGGCGACGTGGTGATGCCACCTATCGGCCTGTTGATCGGGGGTGTCGACTTCGGCGACCTGGCCGTAACGCTTAAAGCCGCCCAGGGCGATGCGCCGGCCGTCGTACTGGCGTACGGCAAATTCATCCAGAGTGTGATCGACTTTGTGATCGTTGCGTTTGCGATCTTCATGGGCGTGAAGGCCATCAACCGCCTGAAGCGTGAAGAGGCCGTGGCACCTAGCCTGCCGCCGGTCCCGACCAAGGAAGAAGTGCTGCTGGGGGAGATCCGCGATCTGCTCAAGGCACAGAACAGCAAGCCCGAGTAAGCTCGGCAAAAAGTAAAGGCGCCTGCAGGGCGCCTTTGTTTTACCAGTAGTTTTCTACCGCGACCTGCCCCGGACGGCGGGTCAGGCTCAGTTGCATGTCGCGCTGTTTCAGCAACTGACGCGTGTCGTCGATCATCTGCGGGTTACCGCAAATCATCACCCTGGAATGCTCGGGGGTCAGCTCGATGCCTGCGGCGCGCTCCAATTCGCCGTTCTCGATCAGGGTGGTAATCCGCCCATTCAGCGCGCCCGGATGTTGCTCGCGGGTGACAATGGGAATGTAGGTGAGCTTGTGGGCGTATTCTGCCAGGTACTCACGTTCGCCCAGTTCATGGATCAACGACTGGTAAGCCAGCTCCCTTGCTTCGCGGGCACTATAGACGAGGATAATCCGCTCGAATTTCTCCCACACTTCGAAGTCCTGCAGAATCGAGAGAAACGGCGCAATACCGGTCCCGGTGCCCAACAGCCACAGATCACGACCATCCACAAACCGGTCCAGGGTCAGAAAGCCCGTGGCCTGGCGTTCCACCAGCAGGGTATCGCCCTCGCGCAGGCGGCTCAGCTCACTGGTGAACTCGCCACCCGGCACGACGATAGAGAAGAAATCCAGGTGCTCGTCAAAGGGCGAGGACACCACCGAATAAGCACGCCACACAATGCTGCCATCGGCCTTGGTCACCCCCAGGCGCACGAATTGCCCGGCGCAAAAGCGAAAGCCCGGGTCTCGGGTAGTGCGCAGGGTAAACAGGCTGGGAGTCAGCGATTTCACGTCGAGCAGGGTCTGGCGGGTGTATTTTTCAGCACTGGCCGTCATGGGAAACTCCATTTGCAGAGGCCCCTAGTGTCCCCCAAAGCGCCGCCTGGAAACACCGATGGTTTGTGCTGGAATTGCCGCTGCCCATTGTGGCAACCGCTGGGCGGTACTAAATATTTGGCTATTAGTCGCCTTCCAACAAGCCATTAGATGAGGGATTGTAACTAAATATTAACAAGGCGCATTTAGAGCAAGTTCTTAAAACTAATAGAAAAAAATCTTATCGAACGCCTGAAACCTGTACACCGCAGCCAGGTTGTACAAATGTTATTGGCCTAACGCCCGCTTGAACATAACTAAATTTTCATTTCGAGCTGTAGCCGTTGTCCTACACTATTTTTCACGCTGTAAACGGGGGCCTTGGAAGTACCCCATGTAAGAACCGTTCACATGGAGAGTTACCGATGGTCAACTGGCACAACACTCGCCTGCCCAAACTCGAAGGGGAAAGCGAAATAACCAGTATGTACGAAGCTGCCCTCAACCTTACCTACGAGCTTGGCTTCCAATACTGCGCATTCACCCTTAGTTCTCATCTACCCAACAACCAAACGAAAACCGTCAACCTCAACAACTATTCCAATGAATGGAATACGCTGTACAGACAAGAGCACTACTTTGATCTCGACCCTGTGGTTGCGCATTGCAAACGCTCGGTTCTACCGATCGTATGGGACGAGAAAACCTTTTCTTCGGTACCGGACTTATGGGCCCATGCCCAGTCCAACGGACTGAATTTCGGATGGACCCAATCGGTTCATGACTTCCAGGGTGTTTTCAGCATGTTGAGCCTGGGGCGTGCCACCGGCCCAGTGGGCCCTGAAGAACTCTATGAAAAAGCCGGGCAAGTGCTCTGGATTTGCCACGCCATGCACGCGGTGGTGGCCAAAAAATACGCAGACAATCCCAGCCCGCAAGCGCCCAGCAAATTGACCCCGCGGGAAACCGAAATCCTGCAATGGTCGGCCTTGGGCAAGACCGCCTCGGACATCGCCACCATCCTGTGCCTGTCCGAACGCACGGTCGGCTTCCATATCAGCAGTGCGATGAAGAAACTGGGGGTCAGTAACAAGATTGCCGCAGTGATCACGGCAGTCAAATGCGGGTTGTTTTAAACACCGCATGTAATCCAGGGGAAAAAAACGTAACATTTGCGGCCAGTTCCGGGTGATGACGCGAGCCCCTGATGCGCCTCGCGTCGCCGCTCACCCCGATGGTTCGCTTACCCAGAGTCTCCCCCGCCATGCCCCTGCTCGACAGCCCCTTCGCCCAACTCGACCTGATCCGTCAGCCAGAACAGCACAACGACCCGCTGCAAGCGTTTGATGCAGCCGATGAGTATTTGCTCAGCTACCTGGCGGAACAACAGCTGACGACGGCGACCCGCGTACTCGTGCTCAACGACAGTTTCGGCGCGCTGGCGGCCAGCCTCGAAGGGCATGTGCAGGTCACCTCCAGTGGTGACTCGTTCCTCGGCGCCCTGGGCCTGGAGAAAAACCTGGCGCGCAACGGCAAGGCTTTCGACGCGGTAACGTTCCTGCCCGCCAGCCAGACACCTGCCGGGCCGTTCGACCGCGTACTGATCCGCGTGCCGAAAACCCTGGCCCTGCTCGAAGAACAATTGATTCGCCTGCAAGGTCAACTGGCACCCGGCGCCGAAGTGATTGCCGGGGCGATGGTCAAGCACCTGCCACGGGCTGCCGGCGAACTGCTGGAGCGCTACATCGGCCCGATGCACGCCTCACTGGCGGTAAAAAAGGCCCGACTGCTGATCGCCACCCTGGCCGATCGGCCACACGCCGTATCGCCCTACCCTACGCGCTACAGCCTGGAAACCCCGGCCATCGAACTGCTCAACCACGCCAACGTGTTCTGCCGCGAAGGCCTGGACATCGGCACCCGGGCCTTCCTGCCGCACCTGCCACAAAACCTGGGCGGCGCCCGCGTAGCCGACCTGGGTTGCGGTAATGGCGTCCTGGCGATTGCCAGCGCGCTGCAAAACCCCGAGGCGCAGTACACGCTGGTCGACGAGTCTTATATGGCGGTGCAATCGGCGGCCGAGAACTGGCGCGCGGCGCTGGGCGAACGTGACGTGCTGATTCGCCCCGGCGACGGCCTGGCCGATCAGGAAGCGCAGTCACTGGATGTGGTGCTGTGCAACCCGCCGTTCCACCAGCAGCAAGTGGTGGGAGACTTCCTCGCCTGGCGCATGTTCCAGCAAGCGCGGGAAGCGTTGGTGGTGGGCGGCGCCCTGTACATCGTCGGCAACCGTCACTTGGGTTATCACACCAAGTTGGCGCGGTTGTTCCGTGGCGTCGAGCAAGTGGCGACCACGCCGAAGTTCGTGGTCCTCAAGGCGCGCAAATAAAAAAGCCCTCCATAAAGGAGGGCAATAGTTACAACGGGATGTCAGTGGGTGGTCAGGCCCGCGGCATTCATGAACATGCGCATCAGGCTGGCCACCACGAACAGGGCCAGGACGCTGCCGGTCCAGATCATCGCCAGCCAGCCCAGGCGCTGCCAGAGCGGCTTTTTCTCGGCCTGTTCGATGTCGTGCAACGAAGGTTTGCCGGACATGAGTCAATCCTCCTAGTGATAACCGTCTTCGTGGGTGACCTTGCCGCGGAACACGTAGTAGCTCCAGAAGGTGTAGCCCAGGATGAACGGAATGATGAACAAGGTGCCCACCAGCATGAAGCCCTGGCTTTGCGGCGGTGCGGCGGCGTCCCAGATCGAGACTGACGGCGGGATGATGTTCGGCCACAGGCTGATCCCCAAGCCACTGTAGCCAAGGAAGATCAGCACCAGTGTCAGCAGGAACGGCGTGTAGTGCGCATTGCGGGCCACGGCGCGAATCAGGCCGTACATGGTCACCAACACCAGGATCGGCACCGGCAGGAACCAGAACAGGTTCGGCAGGGTGAACCAGCGCGAGGCGATTTCCGGGTGGGCCAGCGGCGTCCAGAGGCTGACGATACCGATCACCGCCAGCACCACGAAGGCCAGGGGCCGAGCCAGGTTGTGCATCTTCTCCTGCAAGCTGCCTTCGGTCTTCATGATCAGCCAGGTGCAGCCCAGCAGCGCATACGCCACGATCAAGGCCACGCCGCAGAACATCGTGAACGGCGTCAGCCAGTCCAGGGAGCCACCGGCAAACTGCCGGTCGACCACCGGGATGCCATCAATGAACGCCCCCAGCGCCACGCCCTGGAAGAACGTCGCTGCCAGCGAGCCGCCGATGAAGGCCTTGTCCCACAGGTGACGCTTGTCGTCCTTGGCCTTGAAGCGGAACTCAAACGCCACGCCGCGAAAGATCAGCCCGATCAGCATCAGCATCAGTGGCAGGTACAGCGCCGAGAGCACCACCGAATAGGCCAGCGGGAACGCGCCAAACAACGCCGCGCCGCCGAGTACCAGCCAGGTTTCGTTGCCGTCCCACACGGGGGCGACGGTGTTCATCATCACGTCACGGTCGGTCTTGCCCGGGATGAACGGGAAGAGAATGCCGATCCCCAGGTCGAAGCCATCCATGACCACGTACATCATAATGCCGAAGATGATGATCACGGCCCAGATCAGCGGAAGATCAATACCCATGGCTCAGTTCCCCTTGTTCAAGGTGTCGCCGTGATCGGCATCGGCACTGTCATCAGCCGCCGACAACGGACGGGCCGGTGTGCGTTTCTGCCCAGGACCACCGTGAGTAGGCTCGGTGCTTTCGTGGGTCACAGGCCCTTTGCGCACCAGGCGCATCATGTAGCCCAGGCCCGCGCCGAACAGCGCGAAGTACACCACCACAAACAACACCAACGTAATGCTCATCTGCGCAAAACTGTGGTTGGACGAAGCGTCTGCCGTGCGCATCAGCCCGTAGACCACCCACGGCTGACGGCCGATCTCGGTGGTGAACCAGCCAGCGAGAATCGCGATCAGGCCGGACGGGCCCATCCACAGCGCCAGGTACAGGAACGGCTTGGATGTGTACATTTTGTCGCCACGGCGCAGCCAGAGGCTGAACAGGCCGGTGAAGATCATCAGGAAGCCCAGGCCCACCATGACCCGGAACGACCAGAACACGATGGTCGAGTTGGGACGGTCCTCAGGCGGAAACTCCTTGAGGGCCGGCACCTGCTTGTCCAGGGAGTGGGTCAGGATCAGGCTGCCCAGGTACGGAATTTCTACTGCGAACTTGGTTTTTTCAGCCTTCATGTCCGGCCAGCCGAACAGGATCAGCGGCGTGGGCTCGTTGCCGATATTTTCCCAGTGGCCTTCAATCGCGGCGATCTTCGCCGGCTGATGCTTGAGGGTATTCAGGCCGTGGAAGTCACCGATGACCGCCTGGATCGGTGCAACGATCAGCGCCATCCACATTGCCATCGACAGCATGGTGCGGATCGCCGGGTTGTCCTTGCCGCGCAGCAAGTGCCAGGCCGCCGAGGAGCCGACGAAGAACGCGGTAGCGACGAACGCGGCCGTGGCCATGTGCATCAGGCGGTAGGGGAACGACGGGTTGAAGATCACGGCCAGCCAGTCGGTTGGAATCACCCGGCCATCAATGATTTCAAAGCCCTGTGGCGTCTGCATCCAGCTGTTGGAGGCAAGAATCCAGAAAGTCGAGATCAGCGTGCCGACGGCCACCATCACCGTGGCAAAGAAGTGCAGCTTGCGCCCGACCTTGTTCCAGCCGAACAGCATGACCCCAAGGAAGCCGGCTTCGAGGAAGAACGCCGTGAGCACCTCATAAGTCAGCAACGGCCCGGTGACGGCACCGGCGAAGTCCGAGAAGCGGCTCCAGTTGGTGCCGAACTGATAGGCCATGACCAGACCGGAGACCACGCCCATGCCGAAGTTGACGGCAAAGATCTTCGACCAGAAATGGTAGAGGTCACGGTAGGTGTCGTTGTGGGTCTTGAGCCACAGGCCTTCCAGCACCGCAAGGTAACTGGCCAGGCCGATGGTGATGGCCGGGAACAGGATATGGAATGAGATGGTGAACGCGAATTGAATTCGGGCGAGATCTAGCGCCTCCAAACCGAACATAAGTCTTCCTCTGTCAGGTAATACCGAATGCTGGCTGGAGGCCTGCACCCACTGCCCCCACGGATATGGAGTGTGGCGAATTCAAATTCGTTTCTTTTTATAACCAACCACGCAGGGATTCTGGCCTTGCGGCCGCCAGAGCAATCCCGGCGAAGGTTTTGATCTGGGTCAAGCATTGCTGAAAGAGTAGTCCCATTTTCGCGAGAGCAAGGCGTGGTCTTTTGCCGCGTGACAGGTTGCCTCAGTGGTCACTGGGTGTTGTCTTTGGTGAGATTGGGCGTGTTTTGGGTGTATATCCGTTATTTGGGTGATGGCTGGTATTGGTTCCGCTC